>JACMQP010000509.1 GCA_014376915.1 Ramlibacter sp. | reverse complement strand
TGCCAGGGCACAACCTCGGCGACCGGAACCATCGAAGGCGGCTTCTCGCGCGCCTACCTGCATCACCTGGAGCGCTGCGGCGAGATGCTCGGTCCGATGCTGGCCAGCATCCACAACCTGCACTATTACCTGAACCTGATGTGCGAAATCCGCTCGGCGCTGGATGAAGGACGGTTTGCCGGGTTCGTGCAGCAGTTCAGACTCGATCGGGCGCGGGGCGTCTGAGCCCGCCGCGCCTGTGCCGGCTCACATCAGGCTCGCTGGCCCCGTGTCCAGCACCCGCGAAGGGACCGGGTCCTCGCTGTCGCGAAAGTCGCTGTCATTGTCGCCTTCCTGCATGGTGTCCGGCCCGTGCGCCACGGTCGCGCCATCCAGCCGCATCTCCGGGCCCAGCCGCTGCAGCTGCTCGCCGAACGCGCTGCGCAGCAGGTTGCGGGTGCGGATCCAGTAATCGGCGCGTCGGGTCTGGCGGGCACGCTTTTCCGGCGAGAGGGCGGTGGCCGCCAGCTTCTCGTCCGAGTTCAGCGGCAGCACCATCCAGCCGTGCTCGCCGCGGGTGGCATCGAAATGCCTCCAGATCGCGTTGTAGCTCTTGTCGATTTGCTGCGCGACCTCGCGGTGGCGACGGCTCCAGCGGTAAGGCGGGCGGCGCAGCGGATGCAGCGCCGGGTCCAGGCCGACCAGCCGCAGGCCCCAGAAGCGGGCCAGTTCCTGCGCCACCCGCACCATCAGCACCGCGGGCTTCCAGCCGTTCAACGCCTGGTTGAGTTCCACCGGCGACAGGCGCAGCACCGGATGGCGCTGACCGCGCACGCCGCCGATCACGAAACAGCCCTGGCCGTCGATGCGGAACCGGCTGAAGGCCAGCGTGGCCGCTTCCACCGGCGCCGCCCGCTGCTGCACTTCCACCGCGCGCTGCAGCACCAGCGTCAGCATCAGGTCGCCTTCGGGACTCTGCGCGGGCGCACGCTGCAGCTGCAACCGCATGTATTCGCAGCCGCGGGGCGCGGGCAAGCTGGCCAGAATCAGCGGTTTGCCGGAGGTGAGTCGCTCGAAGGCGCCGGGCTTGAGCGCCGTCTCGAGCCAGTCGGCGTGGTCGATCAGCTGCACGACCCGGGCCGATATGCTGGTCCCGCTGTGCACGTAGGGCCGGACCGCGCGCAGGTACTCGGCCGGCAGGTCGCTGATGATGCCGCGCGAGCGCAGTTCGTACACCATCGCCATCCAGCGACGCATTGCCCTGCCGTGCCAGAGTCCGGCCCGCAGGGCGCGCACGCCCAGTTGCAGGCGGGAGATTCCGCTGCCCGACGCCGGAGACAGGGCCCACGAGATGCCGCTCCAGATGCCAGGCATCCGCTTCGAAGATGCCGATTCCATGCAGGTCAGTCCGAGGCAGCCCGGAACACTGTCAAAACACCAGTGTAGCCATACAGATGGTCGCGGGCGATTTCGCCCCCGGCGAAGAAGCCCACCAGCGGCACGTCGCCCAGCGCATGGCGGACGATCTGAAGCTCGGCGCTGGGCCCGCCGAAGTGCGCCCCGCCGCGGCCGGCGCAGCTGACGTAGACCGCCCCTGCGATGCGCCGCTGCGGGCTCGGACCATCCAGCGCGGCCGGGTCCCCGAGGGCGGCAACGACCGCCTGCGGCATCTCTTCCGGTTCGAGTTCCTCCCGGATCTCGGCACAGATGCGGATCAGGTCGGCCCGCGCCGCCTGCACGTTGCGCTGGCAGAACGCCATCCGCATGCCGGGCGTGACCTGCTGGGCGATGGCGACGGCGCGCCGCGCGGGGTCGAGCCCGATGATGTGGCGCACCGTGACGTCGGCGCCGAAGTTGCCGGTGCGACCGACTGCGTCACTGCCGGCTTCGGTCAGACCGACCAGCGTGGCGCGCAACCGCGTCATCGCCGTTTGCGGTTCGTCCAGCGTGATGCCCAGGTCGCGCAGCAGCACGTCCAGCGCGGGCTCGCCGTCCAGTTCGGTCAGGACATGGCCGTCGCAAGCCGTGATGATCCGCTGCGCGGCGATCGGCTGGCAACCCTGTGTCACGCGCGAAACCAGCGACACCTCCTCGCTGAAGGCGACGCCCGACAGGCCGCCGTGGAACACGCCGCCTGCCGCGCCCTGGCCCTTGATGTTGCCGTTGCCGCCGACTGCGAACTGCACCGCCTCGCCGCGGCTGGACACCAGGCCGCCGAACAGGTAGCCGGTGGCGGTGCGGGCCGCCATCTCGACGATCAATTCCGCCACGTCGGGAGTCGCGGCGTCGGCGTGAACCAGCGCGGTGTGCGGCTCGAAGCCCATGCCCTCGCCGACGCCCAGCGGAGCGACGCCAGAGAACACGCGGTAATGGTGCGGCGGGATGTCGCACAGCATCACGGCCAGGGCCGGTTCGTCGAAGTACTCGACGTTGTTCGATGCAATGCCGACGCCGACGGCGCCGGACCAGTCGGTGACCTCGCGTAATTCGCCGCTGAGGTAATCGAGGATCTCCTGAGCCGCCGACGCGTAGTGGTCGGTGACATACAGCAGGCCCAGCGTCGGCGCGGCGGCATGGCCGGGCGACGCCATTTGCGCGCGCAACTGCGCCAGCACCAGCGCCGCGGCCATCTGCCACTGCGGATGCGTGGCGTGGCCATAGGCGAACAGCTTCATCGCATCACCCGCCATCGTGTCAGCGGCCGCGCGGGCCGGTCTTGCGTGCGCCGGCCTTGGCCGCTGGCGCCCTGGCAGTTGCGGCCTGCTTGCCGGCAGCAACGGTCTTGCGATTGGTGGCGCTGGTGAATGCGCTGGCCATTTCGCTGGCCGCCTGCATGGCCTTGCCGCTCACGCCGCTGGCCATTTCGGGGGCCGCCTCGCCGGCAGGATTCTTCGCCGCTTCGCGCATGGCGCCGGTCGCGATCTCCTGGAACTGCTGGGTGAGCGCGCCCCACCACTGCATCGGATCGACGACGCCGGCAGCGCTCTGCCGCTGCTCGCCCTGCTGGCCACCGCCGCTGGCCGACGCGCCGCCCTTCTTGCGCGCGCGGGCCCCGGCCACCGCTTCCGCGGCCGCTCCGGCGACGCTGCCGTCGCCCGCCGGCGCCGCGGCCGCGCCGGCTTGATCCGGCCTGAGCTTGAGCGCGTTGGCGACGTCGGCCATGTTGAAGTTCATGCCCCTGAGCGTGGCGAGCGTCATCTTCTGCAGTTCCAGCGCCTGGATGGTGGCGGCCAGCGCCCTGGCGTTCTGGTCGAGCCAGAAGCTGACGGCCTTGAGCTCGCCGATCCGCTTGTCGAGTTCCTCGACATTCAGCGTCGGCGCCACCCAGCTGGAAAGGCCGGGCATCGCGGCCTGCTGCGGCTGCGACGCGCCCCTGGCCAGGTTCTGCAGGAAGTCGAAGCCCGGAACAAATTTGCCGAAGCCGTAGTTCTGCTGCTCGCTCATGTCCGCGCTCCTGTTGTCGGTCTTGACAGCTTACCCCAACGATGTGCCGCAACAGCGCTTTGCTCAGTGCTTGTGGCTGTCGTGGCCGGCCGCGGCGCCGGGCGGCGACTGGCTCACCAGCAAGCGGGTCTCGACCCGGCTTTCCACGCCACGCGCGTCCTTGAGCACCAGGGTCAGCGGCACGCTGCTGCCTGCAAGAAGCGGCTGCTTCAGGTCCATCAGCATCAGGTGCATTCCGCCAGGCCTGAGTTCGACGGTCTTGCCGGCGGGCAACTCGATGGTGCCGGCCGGTCGCATCGTCATCACGGTACCGTCCATCTTCATCTCGTGGATCTCGGCCACGCCGGCGATCGGTGACGACGCCCCGACCAGCCGCTGGCGCTCGCGGGCGGTGAGCGACAGATAACCGCCGGTGCCCTGCTGACCCGGCACCGTGGGGCGCACCCAGGCCTGCTCCACCTTCAGCACGGCCGGCGCCTGCACCAGGAGCAGCACCGCCGGTGTCTTCAGCCCGTCGGTCGACGTGCCACTGGCCGGCTGCTGGCTCCACTCGATGCGGCCCTGCTCGCAGGCCTGCTGCAACTTCAGCCACAGCGGCCCCGTCGAGGCCGGCAGCTTGCCGTCAATGACGAATTCGCCTTTCGCGTCGGCGGGCAGCGCTGACTGCTTGCCGGCGGCGGTCCACGAGATGGCGTTGCCGCGGCGCTCGAGCGTCCAGCCCGGCTTCGGTTGCGGCTGCGCGTTGTCGAACCCGGCCGGCAGTTGCACGGTCAGCGCAGTGGTCGGCGAGCCGTCGCAGCCGTGACCGACACGCAGCACGGCCTGGTAGTTGCTACCGGCGTCACCGGTGGGTTGCTGCAGCGAGACGTGGGCAAAGGCGGGGGAAAGCAGGCCCAGCGCGGGAAAGCACAGGGCCAGGAAAGCGATTGTCTTGATCGAGGAATTCATGGGTCGGTGCGGCGATGGAAACGGGCATGGCACAGGCGCCGCATGGGACGGATTATCGCCGTTGGCCGAAAGGCGGCAACGTGCGGGGTCTCAGGGGAAGCGCGGCGCGCGGCGCTCCCGCAGCGACGCCAGCCCTTCCTTTACGTCGGGCCCGGCGAAGCCCAAAAATTCCAGCGCCAGCGAGGCATCGAAGGCCGGCCCGGCCTGGCGCAGCCAGTTGTTCAGCGAATACTTGGTCCAGCGCAGCGCGCTTTGCGAGCCCAGCGCCAGTCTGTCGGCCACCTCGTAGGCTTTGTCCAGCAAGGCGTCGTCATCCACCGCCAGCGACACCAGGCCGATGCGCTCGGCCTCCTCGCCGCTGACCGGCTCGCACAGCAGCAGGTGGTACTTGGCCTTGGCCATGCCGCACAGCAGCGGCCAGACGATGGCCGCGTGGTCGCCCGCCGCGACCCCGAGCCGCGTGTGGCCGTCGACGATCTTCGCGCTCCTGGCCGCGATCGAAATGTCGGCCAGCAGGCCGGCCACCAGCCCGGCGCCGACGGCCGGTCCGTGGATCGCGCTGACGATCGGCTTGTCGCAGTTGATGACGTTGTAGACCAGGTCACGCGCCTCCTTCCAGACCCGGCTGCGGACCTCGAAGTCGTCCGCCATGTCCTGCACCAGCGCCAGGTCGCCGCCGCCGGAAAAGCCCAGCCCTTCGCCCCGCAGCACGGCACAGCGCACGGTGCTGTCGGCGTCGACGTCGCGCCAGATCGCGGCCAGTTCGGCGTGGCCCTCGTGGCCGGCCGTGGGCAGCTTGCCGTTGAGCGCCTTCATCTGGATGTCCAGCACGCTGTTGTCGGGACCGCGGCGGCTGATGGCGAGCGTGGTGTAGCGGGAATAATCCATGGCGCGTAGCTTATTGCACCGGCGTCAGCCGCCTGTAGGCAAGGTCCTACGTTGGTCGTCGCCAGCCTCGTCTAGCCGGACAGCAGACGGTCTGCTACGGTGGCCGCAATGAATTTTACCGAGCTGCTGTTCAATTCGACAGCCTTGTTTCTGGACTTCGACGGGACGCTGGTCGACATCGCCGAGCAGCCCCAGGACGTGAAGGTGCCGTTCGCCCTGGTGCCGACGCTGCGCTCGTTGCACCACTACCTCGGCGGCGCGGTGGCCGTGATTTCTGGCCGGCCGATCGACCAGATCGACGACTTCCTGCGTCCCCTGCGACTGGCCGCCGCCGGCGTGCACGGCGCCGAGCGTCGCAGTGCCGGTGGCGAGCTGACGCTGCTGGCGACCCATCCGCTGGACCTGGTCGAACGGGCCGCCCGCAAGCTGGCCGCGCAGCATGCCGGCCTGCTGGTGGAAAGCAAGCGCGGCTCGCTGGCGTTGCATTACCGGCAGGCGCCCGAACTGCAGGACCTTTGCTTGGCGGCAATGCGCGACGCTGTGCTCGATTCGCCCGGCATCACGCTGCTGCAGGGCAAGATGGTGGTCGAGGCCAAGCCCGGCGGCGCCAGCAAGGGCCGCGCCATCGAGGACTTTTTGCGCGAACCGCCGTTCGCCGGCCGCACCCCGCTGTTCGTCGGCGACGACGTCACCGACGAGGTCGGCTTTGCCAGCGTGCAGAGGGTCGGGGGGATGGGCGTCAAGGTCGGCGAAGGCGCGACCGTTGCGTGGCAAAGAATTGCAACGCCGCAGCGGTTCCGGCAGGAACTGCAGGACGCGGTCGCAGCGCGCACCGGAAAGGCAGTGCGATGAACCCGCCAGGCAGTCTGCAGCCTTCCCTCAACCTGGGCGTGATCGGCAATTGCGCGTACAGCGCCCTGATCGACGAACGCGGCAGCATCGTCTGGTCGTGCCTGCCGCGTTTCGATGGCGACCCGGTCTTCAACGCGCTGCTTGACCCGAGCGCCGCCGGCAGCCGCTGGGGGATCGAACTGGCGGACTTCGCCCGCAGCGAGCAGCAGTACGAACCCAACACGGCGATCCTGCGCACCCGCCTGTACGACAGCCAGGGCCAGGGCATCGAGTTGACCGACTTCGCGCCGCGCTTTTTCAGCCGCGGCCGCACCTTCCGGCCGCTCACGCTGATCCGCCGGGTCAAGGTTCTGGAAGGCTCGCCGCGCATGCGGATGGTGGTGCGGCCGCGCTTCAACTGGGGCCGCGACCGGCCGCTGGTGACGCAGGGAAGCACCCACATCCGCTACGTCGGCGCCGGCCAGACCCTGCGCCTGAACAGCGATGCGCCATTGAGCTACCTGCTGGCCGAAACGTTTTTCGTGGTGGACCGGCCGATGAACTTCATCTTCGGGCCTGACGAAACGCTGATCTCCGGCATCGAGGACACGGCGCGCGGCTTCGAGCAGGAGACCGCCGCCTACTGGCGCCACTGGACCCGCGCGCTGTCGCTGCCGCTGGAGTGGCAGGACGCGACGATCCGCGCCGCCATCACGCTCAAGCTGTCGCTGTTCGAGGACACCGGCGCGATCGTCGCGGCCATGACCACCAGCATCCCGGAAGCGCCGGGCAGCGGCCGCAACTGGGACTACCGCTACTGCTGGCTGCGTGATGCGTTCTTCGTGGTGCGCGCGCTCAACAGCCTGTCGGAAGTGGCGACCATGGAGGAATACCTGCGCTGGCTGAACAACGTGGTGGTGCGTTCGGGCGGCGGCCACATCCAGCCGCTGTACGGCATCGGGCAGGAGGAACAGTTGCCCGAAGCCATCCTGGATCACCTGCCCGGTTATCGCGGGATGGGACCGGTGCGCGTCGGCAACCAGGCCCAGGAGCATTTCCAGCACGACGTGTACGGCAATATCGTGCTGGGTGCGGCGCAGGCGTTCCATGACCATCGGCTGCTGCGCCGCGCCGGCCGCGCCGAGTTCGGCTACCTGGAAGCCGTGGGCGAGCAGGCCTTCCGCGTCTACGACCAGCCCGACGCCGGCATGTGGGAGCTGCGCACCCGCGCCCGCGTTCACACGTCGTCCGCGCTCATGAGCTGGGCTGCGTGCGACCGGCTGTCCAAGGTCGCGGCGGCGTTGGGCCTGCCGCAACGCATCCGCTACTGGCGCGAGCGGGCCGACGTGATCCGCGAGCGGATCCTGCGCGAATCCTGGAACGAGCAACGCCAGGCCTTTGCCGAGAGCTTCGGCGGCAAGGACCTGGACGCAAGTGCATTGCTGATGGCGGAGGTGGGCTTCATCGACCCCAACGACAGCCGCTTCGTCGCTACCGTGGACGCGCTGGAGAAGGCGCTCTGCGACGGCCCGTACATGCGCCGCTACGAAGCGCCGGACGATTTCGGCAAGCCGGAGACGGCGTTCAACATCTGCACTTTCTGGCGCATTGACGCGCTGGCCCGGATCGGCCGCAAGGCGCAGGCCCGCGAGATCTTCGAGGTGATGCTCAAGAGCCGCAACCCGCTGGGCCTGCTGTCAGAGGACACCCATCCGGTCACCGGTGAGATGTGGGGCAACTTTCCGCAGACCTATTCGATGGTCGGGATCATCAACGCCGCGGTGCGCCTGTCAGCGCCGTGGGATTCGGTCATTTAAATGGCGCGGCTGGTCGTCGTTTCCAACCGGCTGGCGGATCCGCGCAAGACCGCGGCGGGCGGTCTCGCCGTCGCCCTGGCTGAAGTGTTGAGAACTACCGGCGGCATGTGGTTCGGCTGGAGCGGCAAGGTGGTCGAGGCTGAGCAGGGCGGTATCGCCGGCGAAGGCGAGATGCACACCCAGCAGGCGGGCGCGGTGAAGCTGGTGACAGTAGACCTCTCGCGCGAGGACCACGACGCCTACTACGCCGGTTACTCCAACGGAGTGCTGTGGCCGGTGTTCCACTACCGCCTCGATCTGGCCGACTTCGACGCCGGCTACATCGCCGGCTACCGGCGCGTCAACCAGCTGTTCGCGCGCAAGCTGCTGCCGCTGCTCAGGGACGACGACATCGTCTGGGTGCACGACTACCACCTGATCCCGCTGGCGGCAGAACTGCGTGCGCTGGGCTGCACCAACCGGATCGGATTCTTCCTGCACATCCCGCTGCCGCCGCCGCTGATCCTGGCCGCCATCCCGGGCCACGACTGGCTGATCCGCGCGCTGTTCTCGTTCGATTTGCTGGGGTTCCAGAGCAACGCCGACCTCGCGCACTTCACCGCCTATGCGCAGGCGGAGGCCCACGCGCAGAACGTCGGCGACGGCCGCTGGCGCGCCTTCAACCGCACGGTGCAGGCGGGAGCCTTTCCGATCGGCATCGACGTGCAGGAATTCGAGGCGTTGACGCATGCCGCGGAAGGCCGCGAGATGTACGAGCGGATGAAGGAGGAATATTCGCGCCGCAAGCTGCTGGTGGGCGTGGACCGGCTGGACTACTCGAAGGGCCTGCCGCAGCGCATGCGCGCGTTCCGCGAACTGCTCCAGACCTACCCTGACACCCGCGACAGCGCGACGCTGATCCAGATCGCGGCACCGAGCCGCGAGGACGTCAGCGCCTACGCCGACATCCTGCACGAGCTGGAAAGCCTGTGCGGCTCGATCAACGGCAACTTCGGCGAGCTGGACTGGATGCCGGTGCGCTACATGCATCGCAGCGTCGCACGCGCCCGCCTGCCGGGCCTGTACCGCGCCAGCCGCGTCGCGCTGGTCACACCCTTGCGCGACGGCATGAACCTGGTGGCCAAGGAATTCATCGCGGCGCAGGATCCGGACGATCCCGGCGTGCTGGTGCTGTCCCGGTTTGCCGGCGCCGCCGAACAGATGCGCGAAGCGCTGCTGGTCAATCCCTACGACACGGCCGGGACGGCGGCCGCCATCCACCTGGCGCTGCAGATGCCGCTGGAGGAGCGGCGGCAGCGCCATGCGGCACTGATGGAGACCATCCGCCGCTACGACGTGCACTGGTGGTGCGGCAGCTTCCTGAAGGTGCTGGCCGAGGCCAGCGCAGACGAAAGTGGGACGCCCTGGCTGCGCGTGTAGCAAGCGTGAAATAAGTCCGCATCCAGCGGCGGCTGGGCTGCGTATTCAGTCGCAGCAGGGGAGTCTTTTCCCTGCATTCAACTGAAGCGACCCATGAAAAAACTCCTGCTTGCCGCCTGCGTCTCCACCTCCCTGCTCGGCGCCTGCGCGTCGTCCATGCAGAGCCCGATGGGCACCGCCTCGTCGGCCATGCCGATGGCGATGGCGATGCCGATGGTCGGCGGCGCGGCGATGTACCCGAACAAGGACATCATCGACAACGCCGTGAATTCCAAGGACCACACGACCCTGGTCGCCGCCGTCAAGGCCGCGGGCCTGGTCGAGACCCTCAAGGGCCCGGGCCCGTTCACCGTGTTCGCGCCGACCAACGCGTCGTTCGCCGCGCTGCCCGCCGGCACGGTCGACACGCTGCTCAAGCCCGAGAACAAGGCGATGCTGAGCAACATCCTGACCTACCACGTGGTCGCTGGACGGGTCGATTCGGCCGCTCTCGCCCAGATGATCCGCGCTGGCAACGGCCGCGCCACGCTCAAGACCGTCAGTGGCGGCACGCTGGTCGCAACGATGAGCGGATCCAGCGTGCTGATCACCGACGCCAAGGGCGGTTCCGCCACCGTGACCATCGCCGACGTCTATCAGTCGAACGGCGTCATCCACGTGGTCAACAAGGTGCTGCTGCCGGCTTGAGCATCAACGGCCGCGGGCAACGAGCTGTTCCAGCGCGGGCCGCAGTTGCGGATAGCGAAAGACCATGCCTTCTCGCTGCAGCCGGGCCGGCACGACCCGCTGGCCTTCGAGCAGAAGGTCAGCCTGCTCACCCAGCAGCAGCCGCGCCGGCCAGCCCGGCGTCGGCATGAAGCTCGGACGCCCCAGCACGCCAGCCGCGATACGGCTGAACTCGCTTTGCCGGACAGCCTCGGGCGCAGTGACGTTGTAGGCACGCAGCACCGCAGCCGGCTCGCGTTCGAGCGTCTGCCAGGCATGGTCCATCGCTTGCAGCAGGTCGTCGATATGCACCCACGACAGCCACTGCCGGCCGCTGCCCAGCCGGCCGCCGATTCCGAGGCGGACCGGCAGCAACAGCATCGGCAAGGCTCCGCCCTCGCCGAGCACCACGCCGAAGCGCAGGCAGGCGACCCGCACGCCCAAAGGCACAGCGGCCGCGGCGGCCTGCTCCCATTGCTGGCAGAGCTGCGACATGAAGATCGGTTGCGGCGGCGCGTCCTCGGTCAGAGGCGTGTCATCCCCTTGCGCCTGAACCCCGTAGAAGCCGACCGCGGAAGCGGAGAGCAGGCAGCGGGGCTTGCTGCTGCGGCGTTCCATCCAGGCCACCAGCGCCCGGGTGACATCGACCCGGCTGCGCAGCAGCTCGGCCCGTCGGGCCGCCGTCCAGGGTCGACCAAGAATTCGCGCCCCGGCCAGGTTGATCACGGCATCCACCGCCTCGCTGTCTGGGATTTCGGCCAGGGAACGCACGGCGCGCACCTGCTCGCGCCGCAGCGCTTCGGGTAGCTGGTCGCGGCGCGTCAGGACGCTCACGCGCCAACCTTGCGCCGCCAGCGCCGGCACCAGCGAATGCCCAATGAAGCCCGTGCCGCCCGTGACCACGACGTGGCCCTCACGGCCGTGCAGGAAACCGAAGCGCAGGTCCGACACAGTGTGATCAGCAGACATGGCGATGTTCAGTCCAGCTTGACGCCAGCCGCCTTGATAATCGGCCCCCAGCGCAGCGCCTCGGAGCGGGCCATGGCCTTGAACTGCGCCGGCGTGCCGGGCAGCACTTCCATGCCGAAGTCGGCGGCGCGCTTTTGCACCGTGGCGCTGACCAGCGCCTTGTTCAACTCGGTGTTCAGCCGTGCGATCACCGCATCGGGCAGGCCGGCTGGCCCGAGCAGGCCCTGGAATGCGTAGACCTCCACGTTCGGCAAGCCGGCCTCGGCCAGCGTCGGCACGTTCGGCAGCGACGGCGCGCGCCTGGCCGAGCCGATCGCCAGCACCCGCAGCTTGCCGGACTGCATCACCGAGAGGCCGCCGGCCAGGTCGAGGAACATGCATGGCACCTGGCCGCCCATCACGTCCTGCACCGCCGGCGCCGCGCCGCGGTACGGGATATGGGTGATGAAGGTGCCGGTGCGGTTCTTGAACAGCTCCATCGCGAGGTGGTGCGGCGAGCCGTTGCCGGGCGACGCGTAATTGACCTTGCCCGGACTGGCCTTCGCATAGGCGATGAACTCCCTCACGTTCTTCGCCGGGAAGTCCGGGTGCACCACCAGCGCCAGCGGGAAGCGCGCCATGCCGCCGATGTAGGTGAAGTCCTTTTCGGGATTGAAAGGCAGCTTGGTGAACAGGTGCTCGTTGTACGAGAGGATCGCGTTGTCGGCCGACATCACGGTGTAGCCGTCGGCCTTGGCACGCACCACCAGCTCTCCGCCGATGTTGGTGGAGGCGCCAGGGCGGTTGTCCACCAGGATCTGCTGGCCGAGCGCCGGCCGCATGGCCTCGGCGACCGTGCGCGCCAGCACGTCGGTGCCGCCGCCGGCCGGGTACGGCACGACCCAGCGCAGTGGCTGGTCGGGATAGGTCTGGGCCTGGACACCGGTGGCGGCCAGCGCTGCGCCGGTCACGAGGAAGCTTCTGCGTTGCATGTTGGAGATCTCTCGACTCTGGGTGGTTGAAAAGCGCGGGATCCGCTTCAGCGGGCGGGAGCGACGATCTTCTGCTCGATGGCGCCGAACAGGCTTTGCCCGTCCTGACCCTTCATCTCGATGCGGACGGTGTCGCCGAATTTCATGAACTCGGTGGACGGCTTGCCGTCCTGGATGGTCTCGATCGCGCGCTTCTCGGCGATGCAGCTGTAGCCCTTGGGCCATTCGGTCTTGCCATTGACGCCGGTGACCCCTTTGTTGCTGACCGTGCCGGAGCCGACGATGCTGCCGGCACGCACGTTGCGGGTCTTGCAGATGTGAGCGATCAGCTGGCCGAAATGGAAGGTCATTTCCGGCCCGGCCTCGCACATGCCGACCTTGCGCCCGTTCCAGGCG
>JACMQP010000508.1 GCA_014376915.1 Ramlibacter sp. | reverse complement strand
GCAGCCTGAACGGCAACCGCCAACTGGATAGCTGGCTGCGCATCAACGCCGACGGCACCGTGACCATGTTCACCGGCAAGGTGGAACTGGGGCAGGGCATCCTCACGGCGCTGACCCAGATCGTTTCCGACGAACTGGATGTCGACACCAAGCGGCTGCAGGTGGTCTCCGGCGACACCTCGCTCACGCCCAACGAAGGTGTGACGGCCGGCAGTCTGTCGATCCAGGACAGCGGCACCGCGCTGCAGTTCGCCTGTGCCGAGGCCCGGTCCCTGTTGCTGGCGGCGGCGGCAACGCGGCTCGGCGCCGATACCGCCGACCTGGTCGTGAACGACGGAACCATCTCGCTGGCACGGGGCGGCAAGAGCACCACGTACTGGGAGTTGTCGGGCGATGCGTCGCTGCGGCGCGAAGCCACCGCCCAGGCCCTGCCCAAGTCCAGCAAGCTGCACCGGCTGGTCGGTCAGAGCGTCCAGCGGCGCGACATCCCGGCCAAGGTCACCGGTGGCGAAGTTTATGTGCAGGACCTGCGCCTGCCCGGCATGGTGCACGGCCGCGTGGTGCGGCCCGCCGCGCCGCGGGCACGGCTGGTGAGCGTGGACACGGCCGCGGCCGCCGCGATGCCCGGGGTGCTGAAGGTGCTGCGCGACGGCAGCTTCCTGGCGGTCGCGGCCAGCCGCGAGGAGCAGGCCATCGCGGCCGCACGCGCTCTGCAAGCCAGCGCCCGCTGGAGCGAGCCGGGCGACCTGCCGCCGCCGGGCGCCGCGCTGTTTGCCCATATGCGGGCCCAGCGCACGGCCGACACGGTGGTCAACGAGAAAGCCAATCCCGCGGTTGCGGCCACCGGCGCCACCCGGCTGGTCGCCGACTACACCCGTCCCTACCAGGCCCATGCCTCGATCGGCCCGTCCTGCGCCGTGGCCCAGTGGAACGACGGCAAGCTGCGGGTCTGGAGCCACACCCAGGGCGTTTTTCCGCTGCGTGCCGACATGGCCAAGGTGTTGCGCATGCCGCCGGCCAGCATCACGGTGACGCACCGCGAGGGGTCGGGCTGCTACGGGCACAACGGCGCCGACGACGTGGCGCTGGACGCGGCGCTGCTGGCGCGCGCGCTGCCCGGCACGCCGGTGCGGCTGCAGTGGATGCGCGAAGACGAGTTCGGCTGGGAGCCGCTGGGGTCGGCAATGACCATGCAGCTGCGCGCCTCGCTCGATCCGTCCGGCAAGGTAGTGGACTGGCAGCACGACGTCTGGAGCTACACCCACAACACCCGGCCCAACGATCCGGACGGCAGCAACCTGCTCGCGGCCTGGTCGCTGCAGGAGCCCCTGCCGGTCGCCCCGGCGCGCAATATTCCGCAGCCCGCCGGCGGCAGCGACCGCAACGCCGTGCCGCTGTACGACTTCCCGCAGCAGAAGGTGGTCAACCACCTGCTGGTCGACATGCCGATCCGCACGTCGGCCCTGCGCACGCTCGGCGCTTATGGCAACGTGTTCGCGCTCGAGTCGTTCATGGACGAACTCGCGGGCATGGCCGGCGTGGACCCGGTCGAGTTCCGGCTGGCGCACCTGCGCGATCCGCGCGGGCGGGCAGTGATCGAGCGGGCCGCGAGCATGGCCGGCTGGAAGAAGACCGCGGCCGCCGACACCCGCAATCCGAAGGCGCCGGTCGGCAGCGGCGTGCTGAAAGGCCGCGGGATCGGGTTTTCGAAGTACAAGAACCTGGCCGCGTACTGCGCCGTCGTGGCCGAGGTCAGCGTCGATCCGCGCTCCGGGGCGGTGAAGGTGGACCGGGCCTGGGCGGCGGTCGACGCCGGCCTGGTGATCAACCCCGACGGGCTGCGCAACCAGATCGAAGGCGGCATCATCCAGTCGACCAGCTGGACGCTGCATGAGTCGGCGCCGCACGATGCCAGCCGCCTGCTGAGCCGCAACTGGGCCGACTACCGCATCCTGCGGTTTCCGGAGGTGCCGGTGGTGCTGGTGGACCTGATCAACCGCCCCGACGA
Organism: Ramlibacter sp.; assembly: GCA_014376915.1. Next base: position 1,959 of record JACMQP010000508.1, on the reverse strand, counting down.
GAAGCCGCTCGGTGTCGGCGAAGGCGCGCAGGGCCCGACGGTTGCCGCGATCGCCAATGCGATCGCCAGCGCCACCGGCCGCCGGCCGCGCGATCTGCCGCTGGACGGCGCGCGCATCCAGGCGCTGCTGGCCTGAGGACGAGCCCCCACGTTCACTCCGTTCTCCACCTCCCGAGGGGGCGAGCACACCTGGTGGCGACCCGTCGGTGGTTTGAGCCCTTTCGAACAACAACGACCCTCCGGAGACATCCCCCATGACTCTCGCCCGCCTGGCACGTCTTTCATTCGCCGCTGCGGCGCTTTGCGCTTGCGCAGTCGCTGGGGCCCAGGACCCGGCAGTCGCCCAGTCGCACGACATGCGCCTGGTCGGCTACAGCGACCTGCAGGCGCGCACGGCCTACCATCCCGTCATCCAGCGGCAGGGCCAGCGCTGGATCGCCTATGTCGGCCACCACGGCGACCGCAAGGTCAACCCGCTGAACGGAAAGATGGAAGACAACGGCACCTCGATCATCGACGTCACCGATGTCCGCAACCCGAAGTACCTGGCCCACGTTCCGGGCGAGGAAGGCAAAGCCGAAGCCGGTGGCGCGCAGATGGTGCGCGTGTGCAGCGGCGCCGAATTGCCCAAGGCCGACAAGGGCAAGTTCTACATGCTGCGGGTGTTCGGCAACCAGGCCCATGAGGTCTGGGACGTCACCGACCCGGCCCGCCCGGCGCTGTTGACCACCGTGGTCAAAGGCCTGAAGGGAACCCACAAGAACTTCTGGGAATGCGACACCGGCATCGCCTACCTGGTGTCGGGCCACCCGCAGTGGCGCACCAACCGGATGACGCAGATCTACAACCTGGCCGACCCCGCCAGGCCGGTGTTCATCCGCGACTTCGGCCTGGTCGGCCAGCAGCCCGGCGCGGGCGGGGCCGTGCCGATCCAGTTGCACGGCGCCATCTCCACCGGACCCAAGGGCAACCGCGTCTATTTCGGCTACGGCACCAACACCGACGGCGTGGTGCAGATCGTGGACCGGGCCAAGCTGCTCAATGGCGCGGCCGATCCGACGGTGGAGAACCTGCTGTCGCCGCAGATCGCCCGGCTCGACCTGCCGCCGATGCACGGCGCCCACACCGTGTTCCCGGTCACTGCCATGCCGATCGCCGAGTTTTCGAAGAATCTTCTGGGCAAGACCCGCGACTTCCTGGTCATCACCGACGAGGCGATCCAGAAGGAATGCCTGGAAGGGCGGCAGATGGCCTGGTTCGTCGATGCGACGACGGAGACCAAGCCGTTTGGCGTGGCCAGCTGGACCGTTCCCGAGAAGAGCGGCGATTTCTGCTCGCGCGGGGGCCGCTTCGGCACTCATGCGTCCAACGAGAGTTTCACACCGGTCTATTACCGGCGGATGATGTTCTTCGCGCACTTCAACGCCGGCGTGCGCGCGGTTGATATCCGCGATCCGTTCAACCCGAAGGAGGTCGCGTCGTACGTTCCGGCCGTCAACAAGAACACTGTGGTGCTGGAGACGCCCGCGAGCATGATCGCCGCCAAGCTTCCGTACACCGAGGCGGCGAACCGGCTGGCGATCCAGACCAACAACGTCGAGGTCGATGACCGCGGTTACATCTACATCGTCGATCGCGCCAACACCGGCATGCATATCCTGGAACTCACGGGTGCGGCGCGAGAGATCCCCGACTGGCAGGCGGCGGTCAAGTAGCACGCGCCGTGCGGGCGCGCATCTTCCTGCCAGTGGCGCTGGCGCTGCCGCTGCCGGGATGGGCGCACGGCTTCGAGGAGCGGCACGATCTGCCGGCGCCGCTGGCCCATTTCATGGCCGGTGCGGCCCTGGCGGTGGCGCTGTCGTTCCTGCTGGCGGCGCTGTTTGCGCGCCGCGCCCCGGTCGGCCTGACAGGCGAGCGTGCGGCAGGCGGGCGCGCGATCCACCTGGCCCTGCCGCTGCG
>JACMQP010000078.1 GCA_014376915.1 Ramlibacter sp. | reverse complement strand
TATCGACACCGCCTTGCGCGGCTTGTCGAACATGCCCTTCAAAGCAGTCACCGACCGCGTGGCGGCGATGAACTCAAACCGGCCCGGCGTCACTTCAACGAACTCAACCCGGTCGCCGGTGCTGACGCCCAGCGCCTCGCGGACAGGTGCGGGAATGGTGATTTGGCCCTTGCTGGTGAGGGTGGCTGTGGTCATAGAAGTTGCTCCTGCTTGCCTTACTTCATTGTAAGGCAAGCGACTCCCCGTGGTGTCAAATCTCGATCTGCAAGAAAAACCGGCATGCGCGGCGGCTTGCACCAACGCTTAAATTAAAAAAATCGCGCCGCCTGAAGTTCTAGGGCTGAGACACGAAGTCTCTTCGGCAATCGCTTTGCGCTCTTGCCAAGGCTTGAACGCACAGCCCAGCGGGAACATGTCGGAGTCAGAGCGAACGCCTGCGAGCCGTTGAGCCCTCGCGCCCTCGCGCCGTTGAGCCCTTGAGCCCTTGAGCCCTTGAGCCCTTGAGCCCGAGGCAGCGAAACAAATCCCACGTCCCACCGATGCTGGCGCGCCCTTCCAGAATCGCGTAGTTCCGATCAGCGCAGCGCATCTGCAAGTGCCGCGCCGCGCCAATGCCTGAGACGCCCGCGCCGATGATCAAGACGTCGAAGTGTTCTGTGGGCATGGGTGAGGATGATTAGGACTAAAGCCTCGCGGCGAATCAAATGCGCGGCTGACGCCTCCAATGCGTAACGCACACCGTGGTCGGTGGAGGTCCGTTGGCCGCAGACTGAAACGGACGCGGCGACAGCGACGCGCCAACCAAGTGACCTGTTCTGCGCGCCCGCCGCGAACGCAGCGAGGCCAGCTCAGGTGTCAGCCGTCGCAGCGGTGCCGGCCTGGTGGCGACGCCACGCTGCCGGGGGCATGCCGTATTCGCGCCGGAACGCGCGGCTGAACGCAGTGTCGGCCTGGTAGCCGACTTCCTCGGCGATGCGCGCCAGCGGTGCGTTGCTGCGCGCCAGCAGGTTCGAAGCCAGCAGCATGCGCCACTGCGCGAGGTACTGCATCGGCGCCTTGCCCACGAGTTGCGGGAATCGTTCGGCCAGCACCGACCGCGAGGTGCCAGCAGCGCGAGCCAGTTCCTCCAACGTCCAGGGTTTCGCCGGCTCGGCGTGCAGCGCGCGAAGAGCCCCGCCCACGATGCGGTCGTTGACGCCGGCCAGCCAACCGGTGCGGCCTTCGGTTTGTTCGTTCATGTGGATGCGCAGCAGCTCGATGAACAGGACCTCGGCCAATTTGGCCAGCACGCCGTGACCGCCAGGGCGCGGCGAACGGGCCTCGGCCAGCGCATAGCGCAGTGACGCCTCGAGCCACACGCCCGCGTCCGAGCCGCGCACGCTGACCTTGACGATCGGTGGCAGCCCGGCCAACAGCATGCGCGCCAAGCGCGCGTCGCAGGCCAGGTAGCCGCAGACCAGCTTGGTCGTGGCACCGCCGCCGCCGTAGGCCAACAACCGCGGCCGACGCGCCAGCACCTCTTGCAGCCGCGCTCCCGATGCCGGGGGCAGACCTGGCTGCGAGCCCATGCGGTGCGCGTCGCCCTGCGGGAAGATCACTGCATCGCCGGCCGACAGCCGTACCGGAGGCATGTCGCCGAGTTCGATCCAGCTTTCGCCCTCGGTGATGAGGTGGAAGATCACGACCCGCTCGGCGGTCGGCTCCAGGTAAGGCGCCGCCGCATCAGCCTGCGGTGACTGGTAACACCAGGGTGCCGTGAAACGTCCGTGCAAGAAGATCGCGCCGACCAGGCGCACCACGCGCAGCGTCTGCGACAGCGCGTCCATCACGTCGCCACGTCGACATGCAGCGCCACCGGCAACGGCTGCTCAAGCGCGCAGGTCACGGGCGAGCAGCCAGTGGTCGCCGCCACCAGCGCGCGCAGACGCTCGGGCGGCACGCCGGGCGCGCCGATGCGCACATGCAGTTCCATGGCCAGCGGCCCGGCGGGCACCAAACGACCGTCGCGCTCGGGCACGGCGAGCAGGCCGCGCACGTCGGAGCGGCCCGTCGCACGCGCCTCGAGCGTGTGCAGCGTGATGCCCTCGGCCGCCGCCGCCATCGCGATGCGCGTCACCGCGCACGACGCCAGCCCCGCGCGCAGCAGCCAACCCGGGGTCACTGCGCTGGCCTCGCCGCCGATCTCGACCGGCATGTCGGTCGTCACCGAAGTGCCGGTGTCGCTTTGCACGCTGGCGCGCAAGCCGCCGACCCAGTGAGCGGTGGCTGCCGAGTCCTCGTTCAGGCCCGCTTGCGGCTTGCGGCGCAGCACCGAAGCCACCCGTTCCATCGACGCCGCGATCTGTTCCGTGTGCATGGTCTGCCTCCTCGAAGTCCAGGCTTGATTCTGCGAGCGCGGCGGCTGTGGCGCCAGCGGCGTAACCCAGATTCGCGAACATGGCGGACGCGTGGGCAGTCCGGGCGGACGCGCAGTCAGTCCACGCTGCAGCGGCGGACTTGCGGGCAGCTTGCGGCGACGCGCGGGCAGGACAGCCAGCAGCGGTCGCGGCGACAGTGCCTCGGCACGTTGCTGTGCTGCCAACCCACCACCGGAGAACGCAATGAACGCACCCATCGACTTTGCCGCCCTGAAAACCCGCCAACAGACAGCCTGGGGCACCGGCGACTACGCCGTGATCGGCACCACGCTGCAGATCGTCGGCGAGTTGCTCGCCGAGGCCTGCGACCTGAAGACCGACGAACGCGTGCTCGACGTCGCGGCTGGCAACGGCAACGCGACGCTGGCCGCCGCACGGCGCGGCTGTCTTGTCACCTCGACCGACTATGTCGGCAGCCTGCTCGAGCGCGCTGCCGAACGTGCGCGGGCAGAAAGACTCGACGTTACGTTCCAGACCGCCGATGCCGAGGCGTTGCCGTTTGCCGACGCCAGCTTCGACGCCGCCGTCTCGACCTTCGGTGTGATGTTCACTCCCGACCACGCCAAAGCGGCGGCCGAATTGGCCCGCGTGGTGCGCCCCGGCGGTCGCATTGGACTGGCGAACTGGACGCCCGACAGCCTGATCGGCCGCATGTTCAAGGTGCTCGGCCGCTACGTGCCGCCGCCGGCCGGCGTGCAGCCGCCTTCGCTGTGGGGTACGCAGGAGCACCTGCGCACACTGTTCGGCGAGACGGCTGCGGCGGTGCAGGCCACGCCACGCGATTTCGCCTTCCGCTACCGCTCGGCGGCGCACTTCATCGACGTCTTTCGCACCTGGTACGGGCCGGTGAACAAGGCGTTCGCGGCGCAGTCCCCAGAAAAGGCCGCGGACCTGGAAGGCGAACTGGCCGAGTTGCTGAACAGCCTGAACCGCGCCGGCCCCGGGTCCTTGGTCGTGCCGAGCGGGTACCTCGAAGCGGTTGTCACGCTGCGCTGAGCACCCATGGACGCGCGGTTACAGCGACGGGTTCAGCGTTACGGCTGGGACTTGGCCGCCACCTCTTACGAGTCGCTGTGGCAAGCACCGTTGGCCGCCGTGCAGGCTGCACTGCTCGACAGCGCCGCGCTGGCACCGGGCGAAAGCGTGCTCGACCTGGCCTGCGGCACCGGCCTCGTGACCTTGCCGGCGGCGCGCGCCGTGGGTCCGAGCGGCCAGGTGGTGGGCATCGACATCGCCGACCGCATGGTGGAGGTCCTGCGCGAACGCGCGGACGCAGCCAAGCTGTCGAAGGTGGTCGCTGCGCGTATGGACGCCGAGCAGTTGGCTCTCCCAGACGGAAGCTTCGACGTCGTCCTGTGTGCGCTGGGGCTCATGTACCTTCCCGACCCGGCCCAAGCGCTGCGAGAGGTGAAGCGGGTGCTGCGACCCGGCGGCCGAACGGTCTTGGCCGTCTGGGGCGAGCGTGCTCGCTGCGGCTGGGCCCCGCTGTTCGGCATCGTCGATGCCGAGATCCACAGCGAGGTCTGCCCCCTGTTCTTCGGCCTCGGACAAGGCGATGCCTTGTCGCGTTTGTGCCGCAGTGTCGGCCTGATCGACTGTGCCGATCGGCGGCTGACGGGCACGCTCAACTACGCCGACGGCCACCAAGCCTGTGAGGCCGCTTTTGCGGGCGGCCCGGTGGCGCTGGCATGGCAGCGCTTCGACGAGCCCACGCGCGAACGAGCCCGGGCCCGCTACCTGGATGCCATAGCACCCTGGCAGCAGGACGGCGGCTACCGGGTTCCAGCCGAGTTCGTTGTCGTCTCGGCGATGGCGCCATCCGCGCTGAGTTCATCCACAGGGTCTCCCCCATCACCATGACCTCCGCAGTCCCCTGCTTCCGCGAAGTCGGCACCGGTCCGGGTGTCGTCTGCCTGCACTCCAACGCCAGCAGCTCGACTCAGTGGCATGCCCTGATGAACAGCCTGGCGCCAACCCACCACGTGCTTGCGCCTGATTTTTATGGCGCCGGCAAGAGCCCCGACTGGCACTCAGACCGCGTCATCTCACTGGCCGACGAGGCGCGCTGATCGAGCCGGTGCTGCAGCGTGCCGGTGATCCTTTCATCCTGGTTGCGCATTCGCATGGCGCGGCGCTCGCACTGCGGATTGCCGTACAAAACCCGGGACGTTTGCGCGCGCTGGCGCTTTACGAGCCGACGCTGTTTTCGCTAAGTGAAGCCGACGGCCCATCGCCCAATGAATGAGGCCGACGGCATCCGCGACGCGGTGGCCGACGCCGCGCGTGCGTTGGACGCCGACGATGCCGACGCCGCCACAGGTCATTTCATCGATTACTGGACTGGCCCCGGGAGCTGGGCCGCCGCCCCGCAGACACGCCGCCCGGCGATCGTTGCTTCGGTTCGCAACGTGCGCCACTGGGCACATGCACTGATGACCGAATCCACGCCGATTTCCGCCTTCGATGCGCGCCTGCGATGCTCTCGCAGCGTTTCTGCTCGAGGCGGCGGTCTCGACGCCTTAGCCAAGAATTTGATGAGGGCCGATCGACAACGCAGCCGTCCACCCACCGGTCGGTGATGCGCATTTGCCGCTCGAATCAACGCGCCAGGGGCACTCTGCGATAAACCCCGATGGCTCTGGAAACCTACTCCCACTCGATCGTCGCCGGCGGCTTGCTGCTCACGTCGTACGCGACGCGGTTGATGCCGCGCACTTCGTTGATGATTCGGCTGGACACGCGCTTGAGCAGTGCGTAAGGAAGCTCGGCGGAGTCGGCGGTCATGAAGTCGGTGGTTTGAACGGCGCGCAGCGCGACCACGTAGTCGTAGGTGCGCCCGTCGCCCATGACGCCGACACTTTTGACAGGCAGGAAAACGGCGAATGCTTGGCTGGTGAGTTCGTACCAAGTCTTGCCGGTGTCGGCGTCTTTGGTGTTGCGCAATTCTTCAATGAAGATGGCGTCGGCCCGGCGCAGCAGGTCGGCGTATTCG
>JACMQP010000507.1 GCA_014376915.1 Ramlibacter sp. | reverse complement strand
TTCTTCAGCGTGGTGTTCGGCGGCGATGCTTTCGAGCGCAAGAAGCCCGACCCGCTGCCGCTGCGCAAGACCTGCGAGGCGCTGCCGTCGCTGCCGGCGCAGACGCTGATGATCGGCGACTCCAGCAACGATGCAGCCGCCGCCCGTGCCGCCGGCTGCCCAGTGCTGCTTGTGACTTACGGCTACAACCATGGCGAGCCGGTGCGCGCGGTGGACGCCGACGGCTTCGTCGACTCGCTGGCCGAACTGGAGCGGCTGCTTTAGGCCGGCTTGCCGAGCAGGGCGTCCTTGAGCTTCCAGTCGGCGGGGTTGGAACCGAGCCAGATGCGCAGCATGGCGTTGTAGAACTCGGGTTCCTTGAACGGCTCGCCCTGCGGGACGCCGCGCAGCATGACCACGGTGCCGGTCCCGGGGATCCAGTCGATCGAGAAGGTCTCACCGGCGACGAGCCTCTTGTTGTCCGAGAAGATCTGACTCATGCGCATGACGCCCGGGATCAGCTTGGAGAATGCAGCGCGGTCCATGTTGTCCTCGATTCCGCGCGAAAACAGCTTGCCGAGCTCCGACGAATCGATGTCGCGCAGCATCGTGACGCTCAACCGCTTGGCGCCCGGCGCCGCCAGCACTTCCTCGGTGGTGCCGGCCTTGCGGGTGAGATACAGGCCGGCGGCATACACCTTGAAGATGGCCTTGTAGCGCACTCCGGCGCCATTGAGGTGGGTCTTCGCGCCTTTGACGTCGATGCTTTCATCGAAGCGGACGCCCGAGACGTTGACTTGCGCGAAAGCGCCGGAAACGACGAGAGCGGCGGCGGCAGCGCGGACCCAGATTTTCACGGATTTCATGAACGCCTCCGGATGTTTCAAAATGTTGCAAGCTGCATTCTTCACGGCTCGCACGAAGTCACAACAGGGTTTTCGCGGGGGTGGACCCGGTTTGCTACACTGAGGAGTATGTTCATCCACCGAACCCACATCACAGGTTTGAGCGACCGGGGAGCCTGGCCCTGGCGTCCATCCCGGTTCATGCGTTCCTGAAAAGCAAGGGGCAGCCCATGCCCCGCGCCTTGCACCGTTGCAAGGCACCCTGTGTGAATGAACTGCGGCAGCGCCTGCCGCGAGCTTGTGGAGGCTCACCCCTTGATTACCGAACTCGAATTCAAAAGCCTTGCCTTGCAGGGCTACAACCGCATCCCGCTGATGGCGGAAGCGTTCGCCGACCTCGAGACCCCCCTGTCGCTGTACCTGAAACTGGCCCATTCGCGCGACGGCGGCAAGTACAGCTTCCTGCTCGAGTCGGTGGTGGGCGGCGAGCGTTTCGGCCGCTACAGCTTCATCGGCCTGCCAGCCCGCACGCTGTTGCGCGCCAGCGGCTTCGGCGCCGACGCGGTGACGGAAGTGGTGAAGGACGGCGTCGTGATCGAAAGCGCGAGCGGCAACCCGCTGGACTTCGTCGCCGTCTACCAGCAGCGCTTCAAGGTCGCGTTGCGGCCTGGATTGCCGCGCTTTTGCGGCGGCCTGGCCGGCTACTTTGGCTACGACACGGTGCGCTACATCGAGAAGAAGCTGGAACAGTCGTGTCCGCCCGACACCCTGGGCTGCCCCGACATCCTGCTCCTGCAGTGCGAGGAACTCGCGGTCATCGACAATCTCTCAGGCAAGCTCTACCTGATCGTCTACGCCGACCCGGCGCAGCCCGAGGCTTATGCGAACGCCAAAAAGCGGCTGCGCGAACTGCGCGAGATGCTCAAGTACTCGGTCAGCGCGCCTGTCATCCGTCAGTCCCAGACCTTTCCGGCCGAGCGCGAGTTCGCGAAGGGCGATTACCTCAAGGCGGTGGAGGCAGCCAAGGAGCTGATCGCCGCCGGCGACTTCATGCAGGTGCAGGTGGGGCAGCGGATCAAGAAGCGCTACACCGAGTCGCCGCTGTCGCTGTACCGGGCGCTGCGGTCCCTGAACCCGAGTCCTTACATGTACTACTACCACTTCGGCGACTTCCACGTGGTGGGCGCGTCGCCGGAGATCCTGGTGCGGCAGGAGCAGACGCCGGATGGCCAGAAGATCACGATCCGCCCCCTGGCCGGCACCCGTCCCCGCGGCGCGACGCCGGAGCTGGACAAGGCGATCGAGCAGGAGCTGATGAACGACCCGAAGGAGCGCGCCGAGCACGTGATGCTGATCGACCTGGCGCGCAACGACATCGGCCGCATCGCGAAGACCGGTACCGTGAAGGTGACCGAGGCCTTTGCCGTCGAGCGCTACAGCCACGTGATGCACATCGTGAGCAATGTGGAAGGCATTCTGATTGACGGCATGACCAGCATCGACGTCCTGAAGGCCACGTTCCCCGCCGGCACGCTGAGCGGCGCGCCCAAGGTGCACGCAATGGAGATCATCGACAGGCTCGAGCCCACCAAGCGCGGCATCTACGGCGGCGCCTGCGGTTACCTGAGCTACGCCGGCGACATGGACGTCGCGATTGCCATCCGGACCGGCATCATCAAGGACCAGACGCTCTATGTGCAGGCTGCTGCGGGCGTGGTCGCCGACTCGGTGCCGGAACTGGAATGGAGAGAGACCGAAGCCAAGGCCCGCGCCCTGTTGCGGGCGAGTGAGCTGGTGGAAGAAGGACTGGAGTAAGCCATGAAACTCCTGATGATCGACAACTACGACAGCTTCACCTACAACCTGGTGCAGTACTTTGGTGAACTCGGCGCGCAGGTGGAGGTGTTCCGCAACGACGACATCACGGTGGCTGGCATCGCGGAGCGCAAACCGGACCGGCTGGTCGTGTCGCCCGGACCGTGCTCGCCGGCGGAAGCCGGGATCTCGGTGGAGGCCATCAAGCACTTTGCCGGCAAGTTGCCGATCCTGGGTGTGTGCCTTGGCCACCAGAGCATCGGCGCGGCATTCGGCGGCAAGATCGTGCGGGCGCAGCAGTTGATGCACGGCAAGACCAGCGTGATCACGACCACTCGCGAGGGCGTGTTCGCCGGCTTGCCGGAGCACTTCACCGTCAACCG
>JACMQP010000506.1 GCA_014376915.1 Ramlibacter sp. | reverse complement strand
TTCCCGGTTGATGATCAGCTGGATCGCCATGGCCCGCCGCACGGAATCTTCCGTCGGCGTGGTGATGGCCTCGTCGAAGGCGTTGGTGTGCAGCGAATTGCAGTTGTCGTAGATCGCGATCAGCGCCTGCAGCGTGGTGCGGATGTCGTTGAACTGGATCTCCTGCGCGTGCAAGCTGCGGCCCGAGGTCTGGATGTGGTACTTGAGCTTCTGGCTGCGTTCGTTGGCGCCGTATTTTTCCTTCATCGCTACCGCCCAGATCCGGCGCGCCACCCGGCCCATCACCGTGTATTCCGGATCCATGCCGTTGGAAAAGAAGAACGACAGGTTGGGCGCGAAGTCGTCCACGTGCATGCCGCGGGCGAGGTAAGCCTCGACGAAGGTGAAGCCGTTGGACAGCGTGAAGGCCAGCTGGCTGATCGGATTGGCCCCGGCTTCGGCGATGTGATAGCCGGAGATCGACACCGAATAGAAATTGCGCACGTTGTGGTGCACGAAGTACTGGGCGATGTCGCCCATCACCTTGAGGCTGAACTCGGTGGAGAAGATGCAGGTGTTCTGGCCCTGGTCTTCCTTCAGGATGTCCGCCTGGACCGTGCCACGCACGTTGGCAAGCACCCACTCGCGAATCTTGGCCGCCTCGGTGTCAGTCGGGTCACGGCCGTTGTCGGACTTGAATTTCTCCAGGTTCTGGTCGATGGCGGTGTTCATGAACATCGCCAGGATGCTGGGCGCCGGGCCGTTGATGGTCATGGAGACCGAGGTCGACGGGTGGCACAGGTCGAAACCCGAATACAGCACTTTCATATCGTCCAGCGTGGCGATCGAGACGCCCGAGTTGCCGACCTTGCCGTAGATGTCCGGGCGCGGATCAGGGTCATTGCCGTACAACGTGACCGAGTCGAAGGCGGTGGACAGCCGCTTGGCCGCCATGCCGGAGCTGAGCAGCTTGAAGCGGGTGTTGGTGCGGAAGGCGTCGCCTTCACCGGCGAACATCCGGGTCGGGTCCTCGCCTTCGCGCTTGAAGGCGAAGGTGCCGGCGGTGTACGGATAGCTGCCCGGCACGTTGTCCAGCATCAGCCACTTGAGGATCTCGCCGTGGTCTTCGTACGCCGGCAGGCAGACCTTGCGGATCGTGGTCCCCGAAAGCGACCTGGTGGTGAGCGCGGTGCGGATCTCCTTGTCGCGGATCTTCACCACGTACTCGTCGCCGGCGTAGGCCTTCTGCATGTCGGGCCATTGCTGCAGCAGGTGCAGCGCATCCTTGTCCATGCGGGCCTTGCGCTGCCCGGCCAGGTCCAGCGCCGCCTCGGCGGCCGGCGCCCGGTCCGGCTTGTCGATCTTGAGCATCCGCGCCGCTTCCTTGAGCTGTTGCACTTCGCGCGCCAGCGTGGCCTGCTCGCGAGCCCGTTTCTTGTAGCCGCGCACCGTGTCGGTGATTTCCGCGAGGTAGCGGGACCGCGCCGCCGGCACCACCGGCGTCTGGTTGGTGCTGTGCCGCACACTCACCGCCGGCAGCCGGCCCTCCTGCAGCGGAGCGCCCAGCTGAGCGAGCCGGGGCTTGAGCGCCTGGTACAGCGCGGTGACGCCGTCGTCGTTGAAGCGGGCCGCCATTGTGCCGAACACGGGCATCTGGTCCGGCGGCCTGCTCCAGGCTTCCTTGTTGCGCTGGACCTGCTTGGCGACATCGCGCAGCGCGTCGGCCGCGCCCTTGCGGTCGAACTTGTTGATCGCCACGAACTCGGCGAAGTCCAGCATGTCGATTTTTTCCAGCTGGCTGGCGGCACCGAACTCCGGTGTCATCACGTACATCGGGATGTCCACGTGCGGCACGATGGCCGCGTCGCCCTGGCCGATGCCGGAGGTCTCGACCACGACCAGGTCGAAGCCCGCCACCTTGCAAGCGGCGATCACGTCGGGCAGTGCGGCGGAGATCTCGCTGCCGAAGTCGCGCGTCGCCAGGGACCGCATGAAGACGCGTGGTCCCTGGCTCCATGGCGAAATGGCGTTCATCCGGATCCGGTCGCCCAGCAGCGCGCCGCCGCTCTTGCGCCGCGACGGATCGATCGAGATGACGGCGACGCGCAGGCTGTCGTCCTGATCCAGCCGCAGCCGGCGAATCAATTCGTCGGTCAACGACGACTTGCCGGCGCCGCCGGTGCCGGTGATGCCCAGCACCGGCACCTTCTTGCGCGCCGCCTCGGCGCGAAGCGCCTCCAGCACCGCCGGCCTTGCGGTCCCGTTCTCCAGCGCCGTGATGAACTGCGCGAGGGCCCGCCAGTTCTGCTCGCCGTTGCCGTGCAGCGCCGCCAGGTCCTGCTTCGAAAAGCCCGACAGGTCCTGGTCGCAGCGCATCACCATCTCGCCGATCATCCCGGCCAGGCCCATGCGCTGCCCGTCCTCGGGGCTGTAGATGCGGGCGACGCCGTAGCTGTGCAGTTCGCGGATCTCGGGCGGCACGATCACGCCGCCGCCGCCGCCGAACACCTGGATGTGCTCGCCGCCGCGCTGGCGCAGCAGGTCCACCATGTACTTGAAGTATTCGACATGGCCGCCCTGGTAGGAACTGATCGCGATGCCTTGCACGTCTTCCTGCAGCGCCGCCGTCACCACTTCGTCAACGCTGCGGTTGTGACCGAGGTGGATCACCTCGGCGCCCATGCCCTGCAGGATGCGCCGCATGATGTTGATGGCCGCGTCGTGGCCGTCGAACAGGCTGGCGGCGGTGACGAAGCGCACCTTGTGCTTCGGGCGGTAGTTCGCGAGCGCCTTGAATTCGGCGGACAGGTCGGTCATGGGGAGTCTCCGGGGGCGCGCCACCCGGCAAGGCAGCGGGACGTGCAATCTGAAAAGTCGACCTTACTTGACGTTGACGTAAACGTCAACCTGCTGGCGGGGCGGTCAGACCACCTTCACGCCCTTGAGCGCCGGGTCCGGCGGCGGGTAGCGCAGTCCCAGCGAGGCCAGCTGGTCGCGCACCAGCGTCGCGATCATCAGGTTGCGGTGGGTCTTGGAGTCGGCTGGCACGATGGTCCAGGGTGCCAGCTCGGTGCTGGTGGCGCCCAGCAGTTCGCCGTAGGCCGCCATGTAGTCCTTCCAGTGCTTGCGCACGTCCAGGTCGCTGGCCATGAACTTCCAGGCCTTGGCCGTGTCGTCGATTCGTTCCTGCAGGCGCTGGCGCTGCTCGTCCGGGCTGATGTGCAGCATGAATTTCAGGATTACGGTGCCGGTCTCGACCAGCAGCCGCTCGAAATCGTTGATCTGGCGAAAGCGCTGTTGCGTCTGGGCCGCGGACAGCGTGCCCAGCACCACCGGCACCAGCACGTCCTCGTAGTGGCTGCGGTTGAAAATCATCAATTCTCCGGCGCCAGGCACGCGCTGGTGGATCCGCCAGAGAAAGTCATGCGCGTGTTCCTCGCTGGTGGGCGCCTTCCAGCCGGCGGTGTGTGCGCCCAGCGGGCTGACGCGGCCGAAGACGCCGCGGATGGTGCCGTCCTTGCCGGCAGCGTCGATACCTTGCAGCACCACCAACAGCTTGAAGCGACGGTCGGCGAACAGCATGTCCTGCAAGGCGTCGATCTCCACCGCCAGCGCTTCCACCGCCGCCTTGTCCTTCGCCTTGTCGCCGCTTGAGAAGGGCTTGGCCGCCGGATCGAACTTCGACAGCGCGACTGCCTTGCCGTCCTTGGCGCGAGGCTGCCAGGGCGCGAGCCGCGCGCTCCGCTCCTGGCCGTCTTTGCTTGCTCTGCTTGACATGGAAGCTCCTTTGAATGCAACGGCAGATCGTATGCTGTTCACCGAGGAACCCACCCCCATGACGCGCGCTGCGATTTCCCTGAAGTACTTCGGGAAAACCCGCATTTTTTCGGGTAAACCTTATTCGCCGTTGACAGCGTCTCGTCAGCGAGCTCCGATAACATCGCCAACAGTTAGCATGTCCGGACGTCTGCATGCGTTTCTGTCCCGGCTTTCCCGATCGCGCCTTACTTCCACTGGAGACTAAATGATGATCCCCTCCCTCAAGCTGGCTGCCCTGTCGGCCATGTTGCTCTCCGCCGGCATCGCCCTGGCGGCCGATCCGATCAAGATCGGCGTCGCCGGTCCGTTCACCGGCGGCTCTTCGTCCATGGGCGTCAGCATGCGCGACGGCGTCCGGATGGCCGCTGACGAAATCAACAAGGCGGGTGGCGTGCTGGGCCGCCAGATCCTGCTGGTCGAACGTGACGACGAAGCCAAGAACGAACGTGGCGTGCAGATCGCGCAGGAGTTGATCAACAAGGAAAAGGTCGCAGCCACGGTTGGCTACATCAATACCGGCGTGGCGCTGGCCTCGCAGCGGTTTTTCCAGGAAGCGAAGATTCCGGTGATGAACAACGTTGCCACCGGCTCCCTGATCACCCACCAGTTCGATGACCAGCCCGAGAGCTACATCTTCCGCAACGCCGCGCACGACAGCATCCAGGCGCCGATGATCGTGGAAGAAGCGATCGTGCGTCGCGGCTTCAAGAAGGTCGCCATCCTGGCCGACTCGACCAACTACGGCCAGCTCGGACGGGAAGACCTGGAAAAGGCGCTGGCGCTCAAGGGCATCAAGGCCGTGGCCGTCGAGAAGTTCAACATCAAGGATGTGGACATGACCGCGCAATTGCTCAAGGCCAAGGAAGCCGGCGCCGAAGCGGTGCTGACCTACGGCATCGGCCCCGAGCTGGCGCAGATCGCCAACGGCATGACCAAACTGGGCTGGAAAGTGCCGATGGTCGGCAGCTGGACGCTGTCGATGGCGAACTACATCGACAATGCCGGCCCCGGCGGCGAAGGTGCGCGGATGCCGCAGACCTTCATCCAGGAGCCGACCACGCCCAAGCGCCAGTCGTTCATCGTCAACTACCTCAAGACCTTCAAACCGAAAAATAGCCGCATCGATTCGCCGGTTTCGGCCGCACAGGGCTATGACTCGGTGTACCTGCTGGCAGCCGCCATCAAACAGGCCAATTCGACCGACGGTCCGAAGATCAAGGAAGCGCTGGAAAACCTGAAGACGCCGGTGGACGGCGTCGTGACCACGTACAACAAGCCGTTCTCCAAGGGTGACCATGACGCCATCACGGCGAACATCCCGGTGTTCGGCGAGGTCAGGGGCCAGCGGGTGGTCTATGCTTACCCGGACGACCAGAAGAAAGCTTCCGAAGTCCGCATGAAGGACGCCAACGCCAAGGGCGCTCTGGCACCGGTCAAGAAGTAAACGCGACGACGCACCGCCGCCGCGGGGCACCCACCCGCGGCGGCGTTTGTTTGTGAATCGGGCCTTCAGCGAAGCCCACCCGGGCGGTGCAAGCCATGCAAATCCTGACTCAACTGATTTTCAGCGGCATCGCCCTGGGGATGATCTATGCAGTCATCGCCTTCGGCTACCAGCTGACCTTTGCCACCTCCGACACGCTCAACTTCGGGCAGGGCGATGCGCTCATGCTTGGTGCGCTGGTCGGCCTGTCGCTGGTGAACCTGGGCGTCAACTACTGGCTGATGATTCCACTGGTGTGGGTGTTCGGTGCGGCGCAGGGCGCTTTCGTCGAGCGGATCGGCGTGCGGCCGGCGATCAAAATCAAGAGCGAATTCGGCTGGATCATGTCGACCATCGCGCTCGGCATCATCTTCAAGAACGTGGCCGAGAACGTGTGGGGCCGCGACGACCTCAAGTTCCCCTCGCCGCTGCCGGAGTCTCCGCTGCATTTCCTCGGTGCCAATGTACTGCCGATGGAAATCCTGGTGGTCGTCGGCGCTTTGCTGATGATGGCCGCCGTCGAGGTGTTCAATCGCAAGTCGATCTACGGCAAGGCGGTGGTCGCCACCTTCAATGACCGGGACGCGGCCAAGCTGATGGGCATCAACACCGGGATGGTCATCACCTTCTCCTACGCGCTGTCGTCCATGTCGGCGGCTTTCGCCGGCGTGCTGATTGCGCCGCTCACGCTGACCGGATCGACGATGGGTGCGGTGCTGGGCCTGAAGGCCTTCGCAGTGGCGATCATCGGCGGCCTGACCAGCGGCATGGGCATCATCGTTGGCGGCATCATCCTGGGCATTGCCGAAACCACCACCGGCTTTTACCTGTCGTCCGGCTACAAGGACGTGCCCGGCCTGGTCCTGTTGCTGATCGTGCTGGCCGTGCGGCCCGCCGGGCTGTTCGGCAAGAGCGTGATCAAGAAAGTCTGACGATGAAGCGTTCCCCCCTGGTCATGGGCATTGCAGGGCTTGCCCTGCTGGTCGCCTTCCCGCTGGCGGTCGACAACCCGTACTACATCCACCTGGTCGAGACCATCATGATCTACGCGATCCTGCTGTTCGGACTGGATATCGTGGTCGGCTACACCGGACAGGTGTCGCTGGGCCACGCCGGGCTGTTCGGCATCGGCGCCTACACGGCCGGCGTGCTGGTCATGAAGTTCGGTGCCTTCCTGGGCATCACGCTGCCGGCAGCCATTGCCGTGACGGCGTTTTTCGGCGCGCTGCTGGCGCTTCCGGCGCTGCGCGTGACGGGTCCCTACCTGGCGATGGTGACGCTCGCGTTCGGCACCATCATCCAGATCCTGATCAACGAGATGACCTTTCTCACCGAAGGCCCGCTCGGCATCAAGCTGACCAAGCCAGTGCTGCTGGGGCACATGCTGAGCGAGCGCGAGTTCTTCTGGGTGGTCGCGGTGTTGCTGGTGCTGTCACTGATCGTCGTCGACCGCATCCTGCGCTCGCACCTGGGCCGCGCCTTCGAGGCCCTGCGCGGCAGCCCGGTGGCGTCGGACTGCATGGGGGTTTCGGTGTATCGCTACAAGGTCTATGCCTTCGTGATCAGCGCGGGCATGGCCGGTCTGGCCGGCGCGCTGTATGCGTATTCGGAACAGTACATCTCGCCAAATACGTATAACTTCGAACTCACGGTGCTGTTCCTGTTGGCCATCATCATGGGCGGGCGCAAGACCCGCAGCGGAGCGCTGCTGGGTGCCGCGATCATCGTGATGCTGCCCAAGCTGCTGGACGACATCGAGATGTTCCGCTACGTGTCGGTCGCGCTGGCCGTTGTGGTCGCGATCGGCGCGGCGGTGTTCGTGGTCCGCGGACGGACCAGCCTCGGCCGAGTGGCGGTACCGGTTGTCGGCACGATCGCGCTGGCCGGCTTGTCGTTTTTTCTGACCACGATGACCGACTGGCGGCTGTCGATCTTCGGCGTCATCACGCTGTTCGTCGTCTACTACCTGCAGGACGGCATCATCGGCTTCGTCCGCGGCCTGTTGAGCATGAAGGGCGGTGCGAGATTGGATGCGGAGGCCGCCCGTGACCTGCCGACCGTCGAGGACGGCGTTTCAACTGCCAATGCCGACGCGCCCGCCGAGATGCTCGATGCCAGCGCCGTGGTGATGCAGTTCGGCGGCCTCAAGGCGCTCAACAACGTCGACCTGAAGGTCAGGCGCGGCACCATCCATGGCCTGATCGGACCGAACGGGTCCGGCAAGAGCACGATGATGAATGTGCTGACGGGAATCTATGTGCCGACCGCCGGCAGCATCGTGTTCCAGGGAAGATCCATCGTTGGCCGGACCTCGGCCGACATCGCGCTGTCGGGCATCGCACGAACCTTCCAGAACGTGCAGTTGTTCGGGGAGATGACGGCGCTGCAGAACGTGCTGGTCGGCCTGCACCACAGCTTCAACAGCAACCTGGTCGATGTGGCGCTGCAGACCCCTCGCTACCGGCGTGAAGACGCACAAGGCGCCGCTCGCGCCCATGCCCTGCTGCAGTTCGTCGGCCTCGATGCACTGGCCGGGGAAGAGGCGCGCAACCTGCCTTATGGCAAGCAGCGGCTCCTCGAGATCGCGCGCGCTCTGGCCTTGAGTCCGCAGTTGCTGTTGCTCGACGAGCCGGCGGCCGGCCTGACGGCACCCGATATCAAGGAGCTGGTCGCGATCGTGCGCAAGATCCGCGAACACGGCATCACGGTGATCCTGATCGAGCATCACATGGACGTCGTGATGTCCATTTGCGACACGGTCACGGTGCTTGACTTCGGGCAGAAGATCGCGGAGGGGAATCCTTCGGCGGTCCAGTCCGATCCCAAGGTGATCGAAGCCTATCTCGGCAGCGTCGAAGAGGCGCACGCCTGAGCAACCTGGACGCAACGACCATGCTTTCGATTTCCAATCTGCATGCCGGCTACGGCAAGGTCGAGGTGCTGCACGGCATCTCGCTGGAGGTTCCCAAGGGCAAGGTGGTGACGCTGATCGGCAGCAACGGCGCCGGCAAGACAACCACCATGCGGGCGGTGAGTGGAATGATCGCGCCCAGCCAGGGGACCATCACCCTCGGCGGCAAGAACGTCACCGGCCTGGAGTCGTATCGGGTCGCCAAGCTGGGGCTGGCGCATTCGCCCGAGGGCCGGCGCGTCTTCGCCACCATGAGCGTGACCGACAACCTGCTGCTCGGGGCCTTTCCGCGCTACACCGGATCGCGCCCCAGGGGCGACATCCAGGCCGATCTCGAGCGGGCGATGGAATATTTTCCGCGCCTGAAAGAGCGTCGCGCACAACTGGCCGGCACGCTGTCGGGAGGCGAGCAGCAGATGCTGGCGATGGCCCGGGCGATGATGCTGAACCCCGACGTGGTCCTGCTCGACGAGCCGTCGATGGGGCTGGCCCCGATCCTGGTGCAGGAGGTGTTCCGCATCATCGAGCGACTGCGCTCCGAGGGCGTGACCATGTTGCTGGTCGAGCAGTTCGCCGCCGCTGCGCTGAAAGTCGCTGATTACGGTTACGTGCTGGAGAACGGGCGCATTTCCGTTCACGGTGAATCTGCCAAGCTGCGCGACGATCCCGCAGTCAGGGCTGCTTACCTGGGCGCCGGCCACTGAACAGCGCCGCAGGAAAGCAGCGCCCCGTCCGTCAGCCGCCGTAGAGGTATTTCGGCAGCCACAGTGTCATGCCAGGCCAGACGTACATGAACACCATGCACAGGATCACGATGAGCATGTAGGGCATCATGCCGGCGAAGATCTGGTTGATCGTCACGTGCGATGGCGACACCCCTTTCAGGTAGAAGGCCGACATCGCGACCGGCGGCGACAGGAAGGCCGCCTGCAGGTTGACGAACACCAGCACGCCCCACAGGATCGGGTCGATCTGGAAGTGCTGCAGCAGCGGCAGGAAGATCGGCACGAAGATCACGATGATCTCGGTCCACTCCAGCGGCCAGCCCAGCACGAAGATGATGGCCTGCGAGACCAGCAGGAACTGCAGCGGCGACAGGTTCATCGACAGCACCCATTCCTCCACCACCCGCTGCCCGCCCAGCAGGGCGAAGACCGCGGAAAACAGCGCCGAACCGACGAACAGCCAGCAGACCATGGCAGTGGTTTTTGCCGTGAGGAAGACCGCCTCCTTGATCCGCTGGAAGTCCAGCGTGCGGGCCTGCCAGGCCATCAGGAAAGCGCCGGCCGCTCCGACCGCAGCGGATTCGGTCGCCGTGGTGATGCCGAACAGGATGACGGCCAGCACCACGAAGGTCAAGATGGCGAGTGGCATGACCGAGGTGATCAGCATGCCGAGGATCTCGAACTGTTCGGCGTCGAACTTCCAGTAATACCAGGCCAGCAGCAGCAGGGTCAGGCCGCAGGCGATCCAGAAGCCGATGTAGAACGCCTGCGGCACCGCGACCTGATGCGGTGCATCGACGGCAGAAGGGTCGCCCAGTTGCTGCAGCGGCTCGTCCACTGCGGCGGAGTTGCTGGCCGCCTCCCTGGCGTCGCCGCCCGGTGGCTCTTGCAGGCCACCGGATGATTGCAGCTCCTGCAGACTGCCGGTTGCGGGTGCTTCCTGCGCCGGTGCGGATGCGGGCATGGCAGTCACCGGCTCCGTGGCGGCAAGCTTCTGCGCCTGGGCCACGGGTTTGTTGGCGGCTTCGTTGTCTTCCTGCGAGTGGATGACCACGTACCACCAGATCGCCCCGAGCGTGACGACGGCGAGCAGCAGCGGAACCAGCGCTTTCAGCAGACTCGATGCCAGCCGGCTCCAGGGAATCGGCCCGATGCCTACCGGGGTCTTCAGCGCCCGGGCGGGCGACGCGACGGCGGCCAGCAGCGCCGGCAACATCCGCCGTCCATAGCTCGCCGCGACGTGGCCGACCCATGGCCGCACCGGCACGACCATCTGGTCGGCCGGAACCTTGGGCGCGATCTTGGGATCGATCAGGACCCAGCCGATGATGTAGATCAGATACAGCAGCGCCAGGAAGAAGCCCGGGAACATGGCAGCCGCATACAGCTTGACCACCGATTGCCCGGCCACTGCCGCATACACGATGATCATCACCGAAGGGGGAATCAGGATGCCGAGCGTGCCGCCGGCGGTGATCACCCCGGCCGCCAGCCGCGTGTCGTAGCCGGCATTGAGCATCGGCCGCATCGCGATCACGCCCATCAGCACGACCACCGCGCCGACCAGCCCGCTGGCGATGCCCCAGAAGGTGCAGATGATCAGAGTGGTGACCGCCAGCGAACCGGGCACGTTGCGAAAGGCGAGCTGCACGCTGTGGAACATCTTGTCCACCAGCGCGCCGCGTTCCATCACATACCCCATCAGCACGAATAGCGGGATCGACAGGAGAGTCTCGTTGGTCATCGCGCCGAACGCGCGCTGCACCATCAGGTCGAAGACCCGGTTGTTCCAGAAATGCTGCGCCGGGTCGTAGAAAGCGACGAACCCGAACATCATTCCTAGGCCCATCAGCGTGAAGGCGGTCGGGAAGCCCATCATGATGACGACGACGATGAGCCCCAGCATCGTCATTCCAAGCGCGGCATTGCTCATCGCTAGCCTTTCATGCCCTTGGACTTCTCGATCGCGAGCTGCCGCGATTCCTCGTCCACATATTCGCTTCCGGCCAGTTGTTGCGCGATGACATCCGCTTCCTCCGCGTCCTTGAGCCGCTCGGGCCACGCTCCGGTCTTCAGGCAGACGATGCAGCGGATGATCTCGGCCACCCCTTGCATCAGCACGATGGCGCCGGACAGCGGGATGATGAACTTGAAGGGATAGAGCGGAAGCGGCGTTGCGTTGAAGGTCTGTTCATGCATCGCCAGCGAGTCCTGGAAATAGGTCCAGCCGGCCCAGGTCAGCGCCAGGATGCCGGGCAGGAAGAACACGAAGTACAGAACCAGGTCGAGGCTGGCCTGCCTGCGCGGCGGCATGCTGCCGTAAAGGAAATCGCCCCGCACATGGCCGTTCTGCGCCAGCGTATAGGCCCCGGCCATCATGAACAGCGTCCCGTACATCATGTTGCTGGCGTCGAAGATCCAGGCGGTGGGCGCGTTCAGGATGTAGCGCTTGAACACTTCGATGCAGACCATCAGCATCAACGCCACGATCAGCCAGGCGAATGCCTTGCCGATCCAGGTGCTGATCTGGTCGGCGGTATGGAGGAGTCGTTGAACGTTCATGGGTGCTGCCGGGAAAACGCTGCCAAAACAAAACCAGCCCCGGAGCGCTGCGCCGGACGGCTGGTTTCAGGGGACTGGAAAGCTCAGGCCTTCTTTCCCGGAGCGAAGTAATGGTTGTAGGCCATCTTGAAGTCGACGGTGTAATCGTTGTGCCACTGGCCGACCCGCTGCGCGAAGGCGCGCTGCGAGTCCATCACCCTCTTGAACATCGGGTTCTCGGTCTGCTTTTTGGCAACCGTCTTGTCCCAGGCGGCGAGCTGGGCGCGGAGCACGGCATCGGGCGTCTTGTAGAACTTGATGCCCTGCTTCTTCATTTCCTCGTAATCCTTGGCGTTGCGATCGGCGTGTTTCCACGTCATGTCCGCGCTGGACGCCTGCACGGCATAGTCGATGATCGACTTCAGTTCGGTCGGCAGCGCGTTGTACTTGCCCTTGTTGAACAGGATCTCGAACTGTTCTCCGCTCTGGTGGAAGCTTTGCAGCATGCAGTTCTTGACGACGTCCGGAAAGCCCAGGATGCGGTCGCTGCTGGCATTGTTGAATTCGGCCGCGTCGATCAGGCCGCGGTCCAGCGCCGGCACGATTTCGCCGCCGGGCAGCGGGTTCACCGAGGTCCCCATTTCGGTGAACATGTCGACCGCCAGGCCGACGGTGCGAAACTTCAGGCCTTTCATGTCCTCGACCTTGGCCACCGGCTTCTTGAACCAACCCAGCGGCTGCACGGTCATCGGGCCGTACAGGTAGGACACCACGTCCATGTTGATCGACTTGTAGATCTCGTCGAGCAGCGCCTTGCCACCGCCGTAATAGTGCCAGGCGAGAACAAGGTTGGACTCCAGGCCATAAGCCGGGCCCGAGCCCCAGATCGCCAGTGCCGAGTTCTTGCCGTAGTGGTAAGCCACCACGCCGTGGCCGCCGTCGAGCGTGCCCTTGTTCACCGCCTCCAGCAGCTGGAACGCGGGCACCACGGCGCCGGAGGGCAGCACTTCGATCTTGAGCCTTCCGCCCGCCATGTCGTTGACCTTCTTGGCGAAGTCGTTGGCGTATTCGTGAAAGATGTCCTTGGCCGGCCAGGTGCTCTGGAACCTGAACGACGTGGTCTGGGCGACGGCAACCATCGGCGCGGACATGGCGCCCGCCGCGACTGCGGCGCCCTTGAGCAGATTGCGGCGACGGGGGGATTGACTCTGGCTCATGCTTGTCTCCTGGTTGATGGATAGTTGTTAGCACGCTATCTTTCTTGGTCAGCTTCCGCTCAGTAAGAGGGTTTTCACCAACGCGCCCCAACGGCAATCCCCTATCCACTAGAGGGCAGCAAGGAGACAAGCATGGACAGAAGGAATTTTTTTCAGGGGACGGCGGTGGCGGCGGTGACCGGCGCGGTGGCTGGCTGCGCGGCGCCGATGGGCATCCAGGCCCCGGCCCGCACTCCGTTCAACGTGGCAGGCACCTACATCCCGGTGGTGGGGTCGGACGAGATGTACCCGGTGCGCCGGATCTACTGCATCGGCCGCAACTACGCCGCCCACGCCCGGGAGATGGGCTCGGACCCGAACCGCGAGCCGCCGTTTTTCTTCCAGAAGCCGACCGACGCGATCCAGAACGTGGCAGTCGGGACCATGCCCGACCACCCGTATCCACCGCTGACGAAGAACTACCACTACGAGGCCGAACTGGTCGCAGTACTAGGCAAGGGCGGGCGCAACATCCCCATCGCCACCGCGCTGGAGCATGTCTGGGGCTACAGCCTGGGCCTGGACATGACACGGCGCGACCTGCAGCGGGCCATGGGCGACGAGAAGAAGCCGTGGGAAATCGGCAAGAGCTTCGATCGCTCGGCACCGATCGGGCCGATCCACAAGGTGGCGCAGACCGGCCACTTCACCAAGGGCGCGATCTGGCTCAAGGTCAACGGCCAGGTCAAACAGAATGCCGACCTGAGCCACATGATCTGGTCGGTGGCAGAGCAGATCAGCAAGCTGTCGGAGGCGTTCGAACTGTTCCCGGGCGACATCATCTACTCCGGCACGCCGGAAAACGTCGGCCCGGTGGTCAGGGGCGACATGATCGAGTTGCATATCGACGGCCTGCCCAACCTGAGCGTCAAGATCGTCTGACAGGGCCGTTGCGCATGGCTCCTGATGCTGCCAAGGCTGGCAGAATCGGGTCATGCAACACCAGAATCCGGCTTCAAGCCCCGGCGCTGAGGCCCAGCCCGCCGCCGGCTATGCCGGCGACGTCACGCCGCAACTGGCCTTTCGATGGTTGCAGCAGGGCGCCGCGGTGCTGGTGGACGTCCGCACCGACGCCGAGCGGGAGTGGGTGGGTTGCGTGCCCGGCGCCGTACCGCTGGCGTGGAAGCAGTGGCCGGGCATGGCCATGAACGGCGGCTTCGACGAAGGCATCCGGGCGGCGGTGCCGGCCGGCAAGAAAGCCGTGCTGCTGTGCCGCAGCGGCGTGCGCTCCATTGCAGCCGCCAGGCGCGCCGCCGAGCTCGGGCTGGAGGCTTACAACATCCTCG
>JACMQP010000505.1 GCA_014376915.1 Ramlibacter sp. | reverse complement strand
TTGGACCGTTCCTGGAAAAGCTGTGCACGATGACCGGCTTCGACCGGGCGCTGCCGATGAACACCGGCGCCGAAGCGGTGGAAACGGCGATCAAATGCGCGCGGCGCTGGGGCCACCGCGTCAAGGGCATCGCCGATGGCCGGGCCGCGATCCTGGTGGCACGGCAGAACTTCCACGGCCGCACCAGCACCATCGTCAGCTTCTCCAGCGAGCCGGACTACCGCGCCGGCTTCGGCCCGTTCGCGCCCGGCTTCCGGCACTTCGACTTCGGCGACATGGCCAGCGTCCGCGCGGCCACCACGGACCACACCTGCGCCGTTCTGGTGGAGCCGATCCAGGGTGAGGCCGGCGTCATCGTGCCGCCGCCGGGCTTCTTCGCGCAACTGCGCGAGTGGTGCACCCGCAACCGCATCCTGCTGATCGACGACGAGGTGCAGGCTGGCCTCGGGCGCACCGGCAAGCTGTTCGCGTTCGAGCATGAGGGCATCCGGCCCGACGCGCTGATCCTGGGCAAGGCGCTGGGCGGCGGCCTGCTGCCGGTGAGCGCCTTCCTGGCCGACGCCCCGGTGATGGACGTCTTCGATCCCGGCAGCCACGGCTCCACGTTCGGCGGCAACGCGCTGGCGGCGGCAGTGGCGCTGGAGGCGTTGAATGTGATCGAGGACGAACGGCTGGTGGAGCGCAGCGCGGCGATGGGCGAGCATTTGATCGCCCGGTTGCGCGCCGTCCAGGCGCTGGCGCCGGGGTTGGTGCGCGACGTGCGGGGTCGCGGCCTGTGGGTCGGCGTCGACATCGATCCCGCGCAGGCGACCGCGCGCGAGCTGGTGGAAAGCATGGCGGCTGCCGGCGTGCTGTCCAAGGAAACCCACGCGACGGTGATCCGCTTCGCCCCGCCGCTGACCATCACGCGCGAGCTGGTGGATCGGGCGATTGACATCTTCGCCCGGGTCGTCGTGGAGAAACGCCAGGCGCTGGCCCGCAAACCCGGCCCTGTGGCCCTGGAGCCGGCTTGAGGGCCCCATTGTTTAAACTGCGTGCATGCAGCTCGCCGCATCGCACCTGACTCCGCACCTGCAGAAGGGATTGCGTTCGCTTTACACGCTGCATGGCGACGAGCCGCTCCTGATCCAGGAGGCCGCCGACGCGATCCGCGCCGTGGCCCGGACGCAGGGCTACACCGAGCGCACCGTCCACACGGTGGCGGGCGCCCATTTCGACTGGAGCGAGGTGCTGGCGGCTGGCGGCAGCCTGAGCCTGTTCGCGGACAGGCAGATCGTCGAGATCCGCATTCCGTCGGGCAAGCCTGGCAAAGAGGGTAGTCCGGCGCTGCAGCAGCTGGCCGCGAGCGCGCAGGGCAACGACACTACGCTCACCCTCGTCCTGCTGCCGCGGCTGGACAAGATGACGCGCGGCGGCGCGTGGTTCGGCGCACTGGATGCCAACGGCGTCACCATCCAGGTCGACCCGGTGGAGCGCAACGCCTTGCCGCAATGGATCGCGCAGCGCCTGCAGCAGCAAGGCCAGCGCGTCGCGGCCGGCGAGGAGGGCCAGCGCACGCTGCAGTTTTTCGCCGACCGGGTCGAGGGCAACCTGCTGGCGGCGCACCAGGAAATCCAGAAGCTGGCGCTGCTCTATCCGGAGGGCGAGCTGAGTTTCGACAACGTCGAAAGCGCGGTGCTGAACGTGGCGCGCTACGACGTGTTCAAGCTGTCGGAGGCGGTGCTGGCGGGGCAGGCGGCGCGGGTGCAGCGGATGCTGGACGGCCTGCAGGCCGAGGGCGAAGCGCAGGTGCTGGTGCACTACACGCTGGCCGAGGATATCCGGACGCTGAAGCGGGTCAAGGACGCGATGGCCGCTGGCCGGCCGTTGCCGATGGCCCTGCGCGAGCAGAGGGTCTGGGGCCTGAAGGAGCGGCTGTTCGAGCGCGTGCTGCCGCGCCTGACCATGACCACGCTGGACAACCTGCTGCATTCGGCGCACCTGGTCGACGGCATCGTCAAGGGCCTGAAGGCCCCGGACTGGCCGACCGACGGCTGGCAGGCGCTGCACCGGCTGGCGCTGACGCTGTGCCGCGAATGCGCGGTGCAGCCCAGCGCCCCGCCCCGTAAAATGCAGGCATGACTGGCGGCAACATTTCCGAATACGTCCAGACCCTGGGTTTGCAGGCGCGGATGGCTTCGGCGCAGATGGCGCGGGCTGATGCTGCGACCAAGAGCAGAGCACTCAGGCGGCTGGCCGAACTGCTGCGCGGCAGCGTCCAGGCTTTGCAGGCCGACAACGCGAAGGACCTGGAGCGCGCCATGGCCGCCGGGCTGGCCGCGCCACTGGTCGACCGCCTCAGGCTCACGCCCGGGATCATCGAGACCGTGGCCCAGGGCTGCGAGCAGCTGGCGGCGATGCCGGAGCTGATCGGCGAGATCAGCGGCCTGAAGCAGCAGCCCAGCGGCATCCGGGTCGGGCAGATGCGGGTGCCGCTCGGCGTGTTCGGCATGATCTTCGAGAGCCGTCCCAACGTGACCATCGAGGCTGCCAGCCTGTCGATCAAGAGCGGCAACGCCTGCATCCTGCGCGGCGGGTCGGAAGCCATCGAATCCAACAAGGCGCTGGCGAAGCTGGTGCAGCAGGCGCTGACCGATAGCGGCCTGCCCGCCGACGCGGTGCAGCTGGTGCAGACGACCGACCGCCAAGCCGTCGGTCAGCTGATCGCCATGCCGGACTATGTCGACCTGATCATCCCGCGCGGCGGCAAGGGCCTGATCGAGCGCATCAGCCGCGAGGCGAAAGTGCCGGTGATCAAGCACCTGGACGGCAACTGCCACGTCTATGTCGACGATCCGTGCGACATCGACATGGCCGTGAAGGTGGCGGACAACGCCAAGACCAACAAGTACAGCCCGTGCAACGCCAGCGAGAGCCTGCTGGTGGCGCGCGCCGTGGCCGGCGAGTTCCTGCCGAAGATCGGCGCCATCTTCGCGGCCAAGGGTGTCGAGATGCGCTGCGACGCGCAGGCGAAGGCAATCCTTTCCCAGGTGCGTGGCGCGGACCTGAAGGACGCCACCGAGCAGGACTGGTCCGAGGAATATCTCGCGCCCATCATCAGCATCAAGCTGGTGGACGGCGTGGAGCAGGCTATCGCCCACATCAACCGCTATTCCAGCCACCACACAGACGCCATCCTCACGCGCGACCACATGCACGCGCAGCGCTTCCTGCGCGAGGTCGATTCGGCCAGCGTGATGGTCAATGCCAGCACCCGCTTCGCCGACGGCTTCGAGTACGGCCTGGGCGCCGAAATCGGCATCAGCACCGACAAGTTCCACGCCCGCGGCCCGGTCGGCCTGGAGGGCCCCACCTCGCTGAAGTGGGTGGTCCTGGGCGACGGGGAAACGCGTTGACCTTGCGGGTCGGACCCTCAGCTCTGTCCAATCCAATGACCTTGCGGGACAGACCTTCAGTTCTGTCCAATCCAATGACCTTGCGGGACAGACCTTCAGTTCTGTCCTCAACTGATTAAGAACCGATGCACAACTACTGGCGCCAGTGCGGCTACGGCCTGCTGGACAAGACCCCGGACGG
>JACMQP010000077.1 GCA_014376915.1 Ramlibacter sp. | reverse complement strand
GCGGCGCTGGTACTGGTCCTTGATCTGGGCGACCTCGGTCTTGATGTCGTCCATACCGACCAGTTCGCCGATGTCGCCACGCACCTGCGACGGTTCCACGAACTTCAGCGCCTTGAACTGGCCGCGCAGCTGGAACCAGAGAAAAGCCAGCAGCCCAAGCGTCATCGCCGCGGAGATCACACCACTGACGCCCGCCTTCCACGCGTCTTTCTCGCTTTGCGGCCGCGCGCCGGAAAAGCGCTGCTCGAGCCGGGCGAACACTTCCGCACTGTCGGCATCGAGCTCGGATTTCGGCACGAAGCTCAGCTTGCCGCCCCACGGCGCAGTGACAGCCTTGTCGGTGAAGATCTTGGTCTCGATATCCGAGGGGTAGTAGGCATATTGCCTGCCCTTCGACTCGATCAGGATGTAGCGCTCGGAGACGTTCCACGACAGCGGCGTGTAAATCACGGTGATCCGGTCCGCGCCGTTCTCCTGCAGGAAGGTGAGCACCGAGCCGGTGCCGAACACCACGGGCAGCTTCTTGTTGTAGCTCCAGACACCGTCGCCGTTGGCCACCGCCATGGCCTTGACCTGCTCGGCCACTTGCTCCTGCCGCTGCAACATCGACCACGAATAGACGGCCGTGGCGGGAATGAAGATCGCGATGGCGACGATCATCAGCTTGACGCCTGCGGACTGGATGGTGAACCAGTCCTGCAGCTGAGCGGCCGCCTTCTTGATGGCGTGCCAGGGCGAGGACGGCGAACCGGACGGGTCGCGCGGCTGGGACTGGTTCGCAGTGATGGGCAAGAGATCCGACATGGCTTCAACTTTCCGGGTGCAACGGACCCGAACAACGACAACATTTTCTGTCAGCGCAATCCTACAGACAGCAGCCTGCGGTCGAACGGCGTAGGGTTATCGTTCAACTGGTTACGTCGGCCACTGTGACAAATTCACGGGCCAGCCGCCGCCCGCGTTGCGTTGCGGGCAAGCTGTTCGGCGGAGAGCACCATGCCACGGTCGACGCGACGATGGAAACAGCGGAACCGGCCGCGCGCGCCCAGATTGACGACCTGCCCTGGCTCGAATGTTCGAGCTCCGGGCTGGACCTGCCCGACCCAGTCGCGTGACTGTTGCGCCGCTGCCCGATCGCAACTTCGACGGCCAGCGCGATCCACGGACCCTGGCGCTGCCCTGAAGGCTACTTCGCCCCGAGGCCCATCGCCCGGGTGATCACTTCCTTCATGATCTCGTTGGTGCCGCCGTAGATGCGCTGCACCCGCGCGTCGGCGTAGGCTCGGGTGATCGGGTACTCCCACATGTAGCCGTAGCCCCCGTGCAGCTGCACGCACTCGTCCATCACCTTGCACTGCAGGTCGCTGGTCCAGTACTTGGCCATGCTGGCCGTCGCCGTGTCGAGCTGGCCGTGGCTGACCAGATCGCAGCACTTGTCGACAAAGACGCGCGCCACCTGCACCTCGGTCTGCAGTTCGGCGAGCTTGTAGCGCGTATTCTGGAAGGCGGCAACCGGCTGGCCGAACACCTTGCGCTCCTTGACGTACTGGACGGTCCAGTCGATCGCGGCCTGCGACGCGGCCACCGCCGTCACGGCGATCTGCAGCCGCTCCCACGGCAACTGTTCCATCAGGCAGACGAACCCCTTGTTCTCGTAGTCCGGTCCGCCCAGCAGGTTGTCCGCCGGGACACTGCAGTTGTCGAAGAACAGCTCGGACGTGTCCTGTGCCTTCAAGCCCAGCTTCTTCAGCCGCTTGCCGGTTTCGAAGCCGGGCATGCCGCGTTCGACCAGCAACAGGCTGGTACCTTTCGCGCCCGCCGCCGGGTTGGTCTTGGCCACGACGATCACCAGGTCGGCGTGCCAGCCGTTGGTGATGAAGGTCTTGCTGCCATTGAGCAGGTAGCTGCCGTCCGATTGCCGGATGGCCGTGCTCCTGATCCCCTGCAAGTCGCTGCCCGCGGCCGGCTCGCTCATGGCGATGGCGCCGACCAGCTCCCCGCTGGCGAGCCTGGGCAGGAAGCGCTGCTTCTGGTCCTCGGTGCCGTAATGCAGGATGTACGGCGCCACGATCTCGCTGTGCAACCCGAAGCCGACGCCGGAAAACCCGCCGCGACCCAGTTCTTCCATCTGCGTAACGGAATAGAGCTTGTCGCCTCCGGCACCGCCGTATTCCTCCGGCATCGTCATGCACAGGAAACCGTTGGCGCCGGCCTTGCGCCACAAGTCGCGGTCGACGTAGCCCTGCTCCTCCCAGGCTTCGTGGTGGGGCGCGATCTCGCGCTCCATGAAGCGGCGAAAGCTGTCGCGAAAAGACTCATGCTCGGGACTGAAAAGGGTGCGTTCGATCATGCCGGTGTCTCCTGTGGCGCGGTCATTTTTACAAAGCGGGTGCTTGGTGAAATGAATATACTGCTTTCGCACCGACAACCTGGAGCTCCCCATGACCGAAGCATTCGTCTACGACGCGATCCGCACGCCGCGCGGAAAAGGCAAGAAGGACGGCAGCCTGCACGAAGTCAAGCCGGTCAACCTGCTGGCCGGCGTCCTCACCGAGCTGCAGCGCCGCAACGATTTTGACACCGGCCAGGTCGACGACGTCGTCATGGGCGTGGTTTCTCCGATCGGCGAGCAGGGCTCGGTCATCGCCAAGGTCGCGGCGCTGAAGGCCGGCTGGGACTTCCGCTGCTCCGGCGTGCAGCTCAACCGCTTCTGCGCCTCCGGCCTGGAGGCGGTGAACATGGCGGCTCAGAAAGTGCGTTCGGGCTGGGAAGACCTGGTGGTCGCCGGCGGCGTCGAGAGCATGAGCCGGGTGCCGATCGGCTCCGACGGCGGCGCCTGGGCGCAGGATCCGGAAACCAATTGCGCCACCGCCTTTGTGCCGCAAGGCATCGGCGCCGACCTGATCGCCACGCTGGAAGGCTTTGACCGCGACGACGTCGACGCCTTCGCCATGGAATCGCAGCAGCGCGCCGCCAGGGCCCGCGAAGGCGGCTTCTTCGCCGGCTCGATCGTCCCGGTCAAGGACTTCCTGGACCAGACCATCCTGGCCGAAGACGAATTCATCAAGCCGCGCACGACGCTGGAAGGCCTGGCGGGGCTGCGGCCGGCGTTCGAGCAACTGGGGGCGATGGGCTTCGACGCGGTGGCGATCAGCCGCTATCCGCAG
>JACMQP010000504.1 GCA_014376915.1 Ramlibacter sp. | reverse complement strand
GCCGACCATCGCCGCCACCTGGTACAGCACCGAGAAGATCTCGTCAACGCTGCGCTGGTTGAACACCGTCACCTGCACGCCCTTGCGGATCAATTCGCTCGCGATGTCGGCCTGCAGGTCGGAAAAGCCGAACACGCAGTCCGGCTCCAGCGCCAGGATCTTGTCGATCTTCGCGCTGATGAAGGCGCTGACCTTCGGCTTCTCCTCGCGCGCCCGGCGCGGCCGCACCGTGTAGCCGGAGATGCCGACGATGCGCGCCTCCTCGCCCAGCAGGTACAGCCACTCCGTCGTCTCCTCCGTCAGGCAGACGATGCGGACAGGCCCCGGCAGGATCTTCATGCGGCCACGCTACTTCGGCTGCCAGCGCAGCGTCAGATAGACGCCACGTCGGGGCTGGTTGTAGCCGTACGCGGTTTCGTACTGCTTGTTGCCCACATTGTTGACGTTCGCCTGGACGCCGAGATCCCTGGCGAACTGCCAGTTGGCGTACAGGTCGGCGGTGGTGTAAGCCGCAAGCGGCCGCTTGTTGGCCGCATCGTCGAAGCGCGATCCCACGTGCAGCAGCGAGCCGCCGAAGCGCCAGGCGCCGAGGCCGTAGTCCGCGCCCAGGGTGGCTTGTTGACCGGCCCGGCGAGCCAGGCGAGCGCCGGTGTCGCGATCGGTCGGGTTCTGCCGGACCAGGCCGGCGCGCACGCCGACGTCGCCGATGCGGCCTGAGTAACTCAGGTCCACGCCGCGGTTGCGCGCCCGACCGATATTGACGCGGTTGAAATCCGCATCGTTGCCGATCAAGTCGGTGAAGCGATTGTCGAACAGAACCGCGCGCGTCAGGTGCGCGCCCACCGCGTACTGCACACCGAGCTCGGCGGACTTCAGGCGCTCGGGCCGCAAGCTGGCGTTGCCGCCGAATGGAAAGTACAGGTCGTTGAAAGTGGGCGCATTGAAGCCGGTGGAGGCGGTTGCATTGACGCGCCAGGCGTCGCTCAGCCGGTAGGCGTAACCGGCGTACCACGTCGACGCCGAGCCGAAGTCGCTGTAGCGGTCATTGCGCACATTGACCTGCAGCTGGTGCGGCCCGGTGTCGGCGCTGTAACCCAGCCGAAGACTGGTGAGCGTGCGTGAGGCCCGGTCGTAGACGGTGTCGCTTTCGATCCGCTGGCGCGTGCCCTCGGCGCCGGCCGTGACATGCTGTCCCGGTGCCAGCGTCCAGTCCGCAGCCAGCTGCGCGCCCTTGCTGAACGAATCGACGCGGAACGGAAAGGCAGTGACGCTGGCATCGAGCTTGTCGCTGCTGCTGGTCAACGCGGCGTTCAGGTCGACGTTTCCGGACAGCCTGAACCGGCCCTCCAGCACCGCGCCGCTTTCGGCGAACCGCGATTCGTCGGCTTGCGTGGCCGGTCCGAACTGGCTGTCGTAGGCGGTCTTGCCGCGCGCGTCCCGCAGCCGTAGTCCAACCGAGTGGCCGCCTGCCAGCTCCTGCGTGACGCCGAACGAGGCCGAACGCCGGCTGTAGCCATCGCGGTCGGGGTTGGTGCCCGGTCGCTCCGCCTGGTTGATCGTGTTGAAGCCTTTGTCGCTCAGCGACTCAACCGATGCGCGCAGGCGCGTGCCGGACTCCAGCCGCGTCGCGCCGCTGGCCGTCAGTCGTGCCAGGCCCCGGCTGCCGACCTGCGCCGCCACGCTGCCCTGCGGCACCAGGCCGGCCTCGCGGGTGAAGATCTGGATGACGCCGCCCAGCGCCGCACTCCCGTACAGGCTGGACACGTTGCCGCGCACGATTTCGATGCGCTCCACATCCGCCAGCGGCAGATGTTCCAGCGCCGCGGTGCCGAAGTTGAGGTTGTTGACCGGCACGCCGTCGACCAACACCAGGGTATGGCGCGAGTCGGCGCCGCGAATGAAGGCGCTGGCCACCGTCCCGGGACCGCCGTTCTGGGCGATTTCCACGCCGGCGACGCGCCTGAGCAGTGTCGGCAGGTCGGGTGCCGCCGCACGCTCGATCTCCTCGCGCGTGATCAACGTGGTGGCGGGAAGCGCGTCCTGCAGGCGCTGCTGGGTACGGCTGGCCGAAACCACGACGGCGGGGAGCGAGGTTTGCGCGAACGCGGGAATGGCTGCCAGCGGCAGCGCAAGAGCGGCCAGGCGAACGGAGAACACGGTTGTTTTCATGGGGAGTCACACAAGGTCAAAGCCCGCACCGGCTTCCCCGCCAGTGCATTGGGCGTCACGGCCGCGCGGTTGAAGGCGCGGCCAACGTCGTCGGCCGGTATCCGGGCTGAGCGAGACACTTCCATCGCCTTCCCAGGCGCCTGTTCGACGCACCCAGTGGCTGTGTGATGGGAGCGGAACCGCACTTGCGTGCGGTCCGATCGCTGACCGTTGCGGGGGCAGCGCAGGTGAGGTCGGCCGTTACCGGCTCTCCCTCCTGCTTCCCGTTGAACTGCGGCATGTGAACCACACCGCGAGCACCAACGCTTTCATTTTACTGCCAGCGTTTGTCACAAAACCCTACAATCAAACCCGTATGGCCAGCGCACCCCAAATCGAGCAAATCGCAGAACGCGTCGAGCGCCTGCTGGTGCGCCACGAGGAACTCCAGCGCACCAACGCGCTGCTGTCGCAGCAGGTCGACGTCCTCACGCACGAACGCGACTCGCTCAGATCGCGGCTGGCCGCGGCCCGTGCCCGCGTCGACGCCCTGCTCGAACGCCTGCCGATCCCGTCATGAAGCAGCTCGAAGTCCAGATCATGGGACAGAGCTACCTGCTCGGCTGCCCCGAAGGCGGCCAGGGCCGCTTGCTGGAAGCGGTCGAGCGCGTGGACACAGCCATGTGCAAGATCCGCGATGCCGGCAAGGTCAAGGCCCGTGACCGCATCGCGGTGCTGGCGGCGCTCAACCTCGCTTTCGACGTCTCCGAGCGCGGCGTGGCCGCGGCGCGCGCGGTCGCCCCGGCGCAACCCGCTGCCGACGGTGACCTCCGCGATCCGGCGCTGACAGCGCTGCTGGCGCGCCTGGACCACGCGCTCGGCGAAGACGGCCAATTGCTCTAGCCTTACTGGGCCGGCAGCACGATCTCCACCTGGCCGCCGCCGAGCGCGGCGCGCGACAGGTTCAACTCCCCGCCGTGGCTGGCCACGAGGTCGTTGACCACGGCCAGCCCCACGCCATGCCCGGGCACGCGTTCGTCCAGCCGCACGTGCAGTTGCAGGATCGACTGCACGTCGGTGAAACCCGGGCCGTCGTCCTCGATGCGGATGTGCAGCTCGCCGCCCTCGCGCCAGGCACTCGCGGCGACGCGGCGCGCGGCCCACTTGGCGGCGTTGTCCATCACGTTGCCCAGCATCTCGAAGGCGTCGCCCTCGTCGATGCGCCAGCTCAGGTCCGGCGGGCAGCCGATGGTGAAGGCGAGCGCCTTGTCGGCATAGACCTTGGCCAGCGAGTCGCGGATCCGCGCAAGGATCGGCGCGAGCGGCAAGTACGGCGCGAACCGGGTGGCGCCGCTGGCTGCGGCCCGTCCCAGCTGGTGCTGCACGATGTCGTCCATGCGGGTCACCTGCTGGGCCACCAGCGCCGGCAGCTGCGCCGGCTCGGCCAGCCCGGTGCGCAGCACGGCCAGCGGCGTCTTGAGGCTATGGGCCAGGAAGCTCAGCGCTTCGCGGTAGCGGGTCTGCCGCACCCGCTCCTGCACGATCAGCGTGTTGAGGTTGTCGGTAAGTCCGGCAATCTCCGCCGGGTAGTCGCCCTCGATCCGGGCCTGCTCCCCGGCCTCGATCCGGCGGATCTCGCCGGCCGCCCGGCGCAGCGGCGCCAGCGCCCATTCCAAAAGCAGCGTCTGCGCGAACAGCAGCAAAAAGGCCGCGCCCCCCAGCCACGACAGCAGCGTGCGCTTGAAGGCAGCGATCTCGCGGTCGAATTCCGCCTTGTCTTCCAGCACCGACAGCACCAGTGGCGCCTCGCGATTGCTGGCTGTGGCCCAGCGCACGCCATACGTCGCGGCCAGGAAGCGGGCGCCCGGCTGCTCCAGCGTGTCATAGCGCCACTGGCCGACGGCGGCGTCACGTTGCAGCGGCAAGCTGGCGCCGATTACCGAGGCCGACTGCCACTGCTCGCTGCGCGCCGTGTTGAAGATGCCCGCGTACAGGCCCGAGCCGGGCAACGACAGGCGCGGCTCGGCGAACGCCGCCGGCATCTGCAGCGCGCCGGCGTCATCGAGTTCGGCCGCGGCCAGCAGCAGGTAGACCGTGCCCTGCAAGCGCGCGAAGTGGGCGGCGCGCACGCTGTCCGCATGGGCGCGCTGCACCGCGAAGCCGGCGCTGGCCATGAACGCCAGCAGCACCAGCGCGGCGCCCAGGATCAGGCGCGCGCGGATGGAGCGGTGGATCTTCATTCGAGCGCGAAGCGGTAGCCGCGGCCGCGCAAAGTTTCGATCGGCTGCAGCGTGCCGTCCGGGTCGAGCTTGCGGCGCAGCCGGCCGATCAGCACTTCCAGCACGTTGCTGTCGCGGTCTTCGTCGTGCGGGTACAGGTAGTCGGACAGCTCCTTCTTGCCGACCACCCGGGCCCGCTCGCGCGCCAGGTATTCGAGCATGCGGTATTCGAACGTCGTGAGGGCCAGGTCCACGCCGTCCAGCCGCGCCACCTGCGCGGAGAGATCGATCGCCAGCGCGCCGAAGGTGAGCACGTCCGACGCGGCCTTGGTCGAGCGCCGTAGCAGTGCCTTCACGCGCGCCGCCAGCTCCGGGTATTCGAACGGCTTGACCAGGTAGTCGTCGGCGCCCGCCTCCAGCCCGCGCACCTTGTCCTGCCAGCTGCCGCGGGCGGTCAGCACCAGGATCGGCAGCGTCCGCCCTTCAGCACGCAAGGTCTGCACGATGGTGATGCCGTCCACCTTCGGCAGGCCGAGGTCGACGATCGCCAGGTCCACCGGGTACTCGCGGGCCTGGAACAGGCCGTCCGCGCCGTCGGCTGCCTGGTCGACGCGATAGCCCTCGGCCTCGAGCTGGCGCGCCAGGCCCAGTCGCAGGGGGGCATCGTCCTCGACCAGCAGCAGGCGCATGGCAGCGGCTAGTGCGGCCTGCCGCTGGCGACGTCGACCAGGATCACCCGGACCTCGCCCTGCGCGGTAACCACCTTGACCCGCCAGACCGCGCGGCCGTCCGCCTCGGCCTTTTCGACCGACAGGATGCGGCCGCCGCCCGCGCGCTGCGCGATGGCGGCGGCTTCGTCGCGGCTGACGCTGGCCCAGGCCGGTGCGGCCAGGCCCATCAGTGCGGCGCAGAACAGCGCGATCAGTGTTTTCATTTCGGGCGCGGCAGGAACATCGATCCGCCGATGTTAGTACCGTTGCACCGGATCGACCGTGACGCGGACCTGCAGCACCGGACCCGGGTTCTCGCGCAGCAGCGTGGAATAGTTCTGGCCGTGGTAGTCGTAGTTCACGCGGTAGCCGGTGATCCGGGGCTGGACGTCGTTCACCGTCCAGCAGCGCTTGACCTCGCGCGCCTCGTCGCCCCGGTCCCAGCGGTCGCGGCGGTCGCCATTGGCGAACTGGTCGCCGGCGAAAGCGCCCATCACGGCTCCTACCGCGGTCGCCGCTTCGCGCCCGTGGCCGCCGCCGACCCGGTTGCCCAGGAGAGCGCCGGCTACGCCGCCCAGCACGGCGCCGCCATAGCCGTTCTGGCCAGCAGCGGAGCGACGGTCTTCGCGCACCCACTCGCTGCGGCATTCGGTGCGCGGCACTGCGACGTTTTCGTATTGCGGCTCGGCACTGCGTACTCTCGCGTTGTCGACGAAGGCCTGGGCCTGGACGCCGGTGGCGCCGAGCGCGGTGGCGGCAAGCAGGCTGGCGATGGCAAGACGGTTCATGGAAGGCTCTCCTTGGTTGGGGTGAAGCGATCTTGCTGCCGCCTCGATGAACGCAAGCTGAACGGATCCGCGAAAGCTTTTTCGCACTGTCAAGCGGTTCTTTGTTTCGCCGCGAAACGGGTCAGGTCTTGTCCCCCGAGGCCAGTCCGGGCGCCTACAATCGTTCCTGTCTGCAGTGCGTGCCGGGCTTTATATTTCCTTGAACCAATGCTCTATGAGTCCGGGCCTGGAACATCCCTTGGCGAGCGTGATCATCTCGCGTCAGATGAACCCAACGCCAGGTTGACCTAGCCCACCTGAACCCCGGTTCAGGATGCCGGTCCGGTGGCACTTGCAGACACCTTTTTTCCGGCGCCTCCAGCCCCACGGCCGCGAGGCGCGACAATCCGGGGCGCATTTGCACCACCCGCACCGGATCCTTCCCTCGATGCTCCTCGAACCGCAACTGATCGCAGAACTGCTCCTGCTCGGGCTGGCCGCCGGCTTCCTGGCGGGGCTGCTGGGGATCGGCGGCGGCATGCTGATGGTCCCGGCCGTCACCTTCGTGCTCGGCGCCAAGGGCTTTCCGCCCGACTACATCGTGAAGATGGCGGTGGCGACCTCGCTGGCCACCATCTGCTTCACCTCGATCAGCTCGGTGCGGGCACACCACAAGCGCGGCGCGGTGCTGTGGCCGGTGGTGGCGAAGCTGGTGCCCGGCATCCTGCTCGGCTCGGCAATCGGCGCGCAGGTCGCGGTCGCGATTCCCGGCAAGGCGCTAGGCATCCTGTTCGCGCTCTTCGTGTCGTTCTCGGCGACGCAGATGTTCCTGGACCGCAAGCCCAAGCCGAGCCGCACCCTGCCCGGCACGCCCGGCATGCTGGCCGCCGGCGGCACCATCGGCGTCATCTCGGCCCTGGTCGGCGCCGGCGGCGCCTTCGTCTCCGTGCCGTTCATGCAGTGGTGCAACGTCAAGATCCACAACGCCGTCGCGACCTCCGCGGCGCTCGGCTTTCCGGTCGCGCTGGCCGGCACGCTGAGCTATGTCTGGGCCGGCCGCAACCTGCCGCAGATGCCGCCCGGCAGCCTGGGCTACCTGTACCTGCCCGGCCTGCTGGTGATCTCGCTGGCCAGCATGAGCACCGCGCCGCTGGGCGCGCGCACCGCGCACCGCATGGACATCCGGCCGCTCAAGCGGGTGTTCGCACTGGTGCTGTATTGTCTGGCCGCTTATTTCCTGTTTCGCTGAGCACACCATGAGAATCGCATTCATCGGACACCACGACTTCGGCAAGGCGGCGCTGGAAGCCTTCATCGCGCGCGGCGACACCATCGCCGGCGTGTTCTGCGCGCCGGAAAAACCCGGCGAAAAGGCCGACCCGGTGCGGTTGGCGACGCAAGCCCGTGGACTGCCGCTGTTCCAGCTCAAGAGCCTGCGCAACGACGCGGCGGTGCAGGCGATGCGCGACCTCGACGCCGACCTGGGCGTGATGGCGTACGTGCTGCAGTTCGCGTCGCAGGACTTCGTCAACACGCCGCGCCACGGCACCATCCAGTACCACCCGTCGCTGCTGCCACTGCACCGCGGGCCGTCGTCGATCAACTGGCCGATCGCGCTGGGGGCGGCGCAAACCGGCCTCACCATCTTCCGGCCCACCGATGGCCTGGACGAAGGCCCGGTGATCCTGCAGCGCGCGGTCGCCATCGGGCCGGACGACACGTTGGGCGACGTCTATTTCAAGAAGCTCTTTCCGCTGGGCGTCGAGGCGCTGCTGGAGGCCTCCACACTGGTGGTGTCGGGACAGCACACCGAGCAGGCCCAGGACGAGGCCGGCGCCAGCTACGAAGGCTGGTTCCATGACGAGGAATCGAAGATCCACTGGGGCGACCACGTCGACCAGATCTACAACCTGATCCGCGCCTGCAATCCGGCGCCGGGCGCGTGGACGACGGTCGCCGGCGAGAAGGTCTACCTGTTCGACTGCCGCAAGCGCACCATCAGCCGCCACGGCCAGATCCGCGGCAAGCCGGGCGAGATCACCGCCATCACCGGCGAGTCCATCGTGTTCGACGCTCAAGGCGGCGAGATTGAGGTGCGGCGGGTGCGGCCCGAGGGCGGCGCCAAGGTCAACGCCGGCGAATTCGCGAAAGCCCGCGGGCTGGTCAGCGTTTTCGCGGGCCGGCCGTAACCCGAAGGGTCGGCTCGACCAGGGCCGCCTCCGCTTGCGGCAGCTCGATACCCCGTCAAAAGCCTGCCACATTCGATTCCGCAGGACATCGAAGCCGGCCAGGGACGGCTGCGGCTCGAAGCCAGCGCCAGACGCGATCCGCCACTGCCAGGTCTGACAGTGCGGAATTCACCGATGCGGACCAGCGCATCGGGGCGTAGTGTTGCTGTTCAGGAGATGCAAACTTAGGTCATCCGGACAAACCCTAGCGCCTACTCAAAATTGCGTATTCTTGATCCCCGTCAAGTGTGATTTCCGGTGGTTGGTAAGAGCATCCCGCTGTCATGAGTCAGGACCCGGTCAGTCAGCAGGCGAGCCCGGTCAGTCGTTACCAACAAGGAGACATCAAGATGAAGATCCGTTTTGCAGACTTGAAGACCGGCTTTTCGAGGCTGACCATCGGCGCCGTGGCGACCGCCGCAATGGCGCTGGCAGGCACTGCCCATGCGGCCTGGGAACCGACCAAGCCGGTCGAGTTCGTGGTGCCCGCCGGCACCGGCGGCGGCGCCGACCAGATGGCGCGCCTGATCCAGGGCATCATCCTCAAGCACAAGCTGATGAAGGAGACGCTGATCGTCGTGAACAAGTCGGGCGGCGCCGGCGCCGAGGGCTTCCTCGAAGTCAAGGGCGCCAAGGGCGACCCGCACAAGATCATCATCACGCTGTCCAACCTGTTCACCACCCCACTGGCCACCGGCGTGCCGTTCAACTGGAAGGACATGACGCCGGTCTCGATGATGGCGCTCGACCAGTTCGTGCTGTGGGTCAACAACGAGAACCCGGCCAAGGACGCCAAGGCCTACCTGGCCGCTGTCAAGGCGGCCGGACCGCTCAAGATGAAGATGGGCGGCACCGGCTCCAAGCAGGAAGACCAGATCCTGACCGTGGGCATCGAGAGGGCCACGGGCACCAAGTTCATCTACATCCCGTTCAAGGGCGGCGGCGACGTCGCGGTGCAGCTGGTCGGCAAGCACATCGACTCCAGCGTGAACAACCCGGTCGAGGCCGTCGCCCAGTGGCGTGCCGGCCAGCTGCGCGCGCTGTGCGTGTTCGACAGCAAGCGCATGCCCTACACCGCGAAGGTGACGGACAAGCTGTCCTGGGGCGACATCCCGACCTGCAACGAAGCGGGCGTGTCCACCGAGTACACGATGCTGCGCGGCATCTTCATGGCCCCGGGCGTGAGCAAAGACCAGCTCGACTACTACGTGGGTCTGCTCAAGAAGGTGCGCGAGACACCCGAGTGGAAGGACTTCATGGAAAAGGGCGCGTTCAACCAGACCTCCATGACCGGCGACGAATTCGCCAAGTGGCTCACCGCCGCCGAAAACACCCATCGCGACCTGATGAAGGAAGCCGGCTTCCTGGCCAAGTAAGGCGAGCCCCGCGGGGCTCCTCCGGGGGAGCGCGGTTGCGCGCCGCCTCCCCGATCCATCTCTTTCGCCCCCGGCGCGTGCGGGGGCTTCCAACCAGAAGCGGGAGTTCCTGATGGAACCAAATGAGCAAGCGGAAGCGGTGCATCGCACCGGCGTTCCCACCTATATCGTCGAGGTCGTGGTCGCCCTCCTGGTCGTGCTGCTGGGCGCCACTGTGATCCAGGGCAGCTGGAAGCTCGGCTCGGGCTGGACCACCGACGGCCCCGGCGCCGGCTACTTCCCTTTCTACATCGGCGTCATCCTGTGCATCGCCGGCGCCGGCATCGTGTTCCAGGCCTTCGGCAAGAACAAGAATACCGAGATCTTCGTCGACAGCGAGCAGCTCAAGCGCGTGCTGTCGATGCTGCTGCCCGCCCTGTTCTACGTGCTGGTGGTGCAGTTCATCGGCCTGTACGTGGCTTCCGCCCTGTACATCGCCCTCTTCATGATCATCCTGGGCAAGTACTCGCCGTTGAAGAGCATCGTCACGGCGCTGCTGGTGGTGCTGCTGTTCTTCATGATGTTCGAAGTGTGGTTCAAGGTTCCCCTGTTCAAGGGAATGTTCGACCCGCTGAGTTTCCTCGGCTACTGACGGCAATCAAAGAAAACGAAGAATCACATGGAAGAACTCAGCGCTCTTTTCCACGGCTTCAGCGTCATCATGACGCCGATGAACCTGCTCCTGATGCTCGTCGGCATTGTGCTCGGCGTGCTGATCGGAGTGCTGCCCGGCCTGGGCGGCGCCAACGGGGTGGCGATCCTGCTGCCCCTGACCTTCAGCATGTCGCCCACCACCGCCATCGTGATGCTCTCGTGCATTTACTGGGGGGCGCTGTTCGGCGGAGCGATCACGTCGATCCTGTTCAACATCCCGGGCGAGCCATGGTCGGTGGCGACCACCTTCGACGGCTACCCGATGGCGCAAAAGGGCCATGCGGGCGCGGCGCTCACCGCCGCCTTCACGTCGTCGTTCATCGGCGCCTTCGTCGCGGTCGTGATGATCACCTTCCTGGCGCCGATGGTGGCCAAGTTCGCGCTCAAGTTCGGCCCGCCCGAATTCTTCGCGGTGTACCTGCTGACCTTCTGCAGCTTCGTGGGCATGGGCAAGGGCTCGCCGTTCAAGATCCTGGCGTCGATGGCGATCGGCTTCGCGCTGGCGGCGGTCGGCATGGACACGGTGACTGGCCAGCTGCGCCTGACCTTCGGCTTCCCCGACCTGATGCGCGGCTTCGATTTCCTGATCGGCGTGATCGGCCTGTTCGGCATCGGCGAGATCCTGCTGTCGATGGAAGAAGGCCTGGCCTTCTCCGGCAAGAGCGCCAAGATCAACGCCAAGGTGGTGTTCGAAACCTGGAAGCAGCTGCCGAAGTACTGGATGACCTCGATCCGCAGCTCGCTGATCGGCATCTGGATGGGCATCACGCCGGGCGGCGCCACCCCGGCGTCGTTCATGAGCTACGGCCTGGCCAAGAAGATGTCCAAGAACGGCGCCAAGTTCGGCACCGGCGAACTCGAAGGCGTGATCGCCCCCGAGACCGCAGCGCACGCTGCCGGCACCGCGGCCCTGCTGCCGATGCTGGCGCTGGGCATCCCCGGCTCGCCGACCGCGGCCGTGCTGCTGGGCGGCCTGCTGATCTGGGGCCTGCAGCCCGGACCGCTGCTGTTCGTCGAGCAGAAAGACTTCGTCTGGGGCCTGATCGCCAGCATGTACCTGGGCAACCTGGTCGGCCTGATCGTGGTGCTGACCACCGTGCCGCTGTTCGCCTCGATCCTGCGCATCCCGTTCTCGATCATCGCTCCGGTGATCGTGGTGATTTGCGCCATCGGCGCGTACACCGTGCACAACGCGATGCTCGACATCTGGTTCATGATGTTGTTTGGCGTGGTCGGCTACCTGTTCAAGAAGCTCGACTATCCGCTGGCGCCCCTGGTGCTGGCGCTGGTGCTCGGCGACAAGGCCGAGGACTCGTTCCGCCAGGCGATGCTGGTGTCGCAGGGCGAGCTGTCGATCCTGTGGTCCAACTGGCTGGTGGGCAGCATTTCCACGCTGGCCCTGGTGCTGCTGTTCTGGCCGCTGCTGTCGCGCCTGCTGGCCAGGGTCCGGCCGCGCAAGACGTCCGATTTCGCCGCCGAACAACCGGTCGACTGAAGTTTCCTGTGATCGCAACTGACCGGAGAGCGCCATGCCCGTGATCGCCATGACCCAGGAAATGGGTTCCCTTGCCAAGGACGTTGCGCTGCGGCTGGCGCAGGCCTCGGGCCTGGCGGTGATGCGCCACGAGGTGCTGGAAAACGTGGCCAGCAAGATGCACGTTCCCGGCAGCCTGATCAGCCGCCTGCGCGAAGGCAAGGCGGGCCTGGTCGAACGGCTTTCCACCGACCAGGAACGGGTCGCGATCTACACCGAGCAGGAGCTCTACGCCCTTGCCGCGCGCGGCAACGTGGTGCTGCGCGGCTGGGGCGCGTCGGCGCTGCTGCGCACGGTGCCGCACGTGGTCACGGTGCGCGTCACGCGCTCGTTCGACAAGCGAGTGGCCTGGGTGATGGAGCGCCTTGGCACCGACGACCGTTCGTTTGCCGAAAGCGAAGTTCAGCGCAGCGACCACGCGCACGCCTCGCGCATGCATTCGCTGTACGGCGTCACCTGGGGCGACCCGGTGCTGTATGACATCGTGCTCAACACCGAGCGACTGTCGGTCGACAGCTGCGTGGCGGTGCTTCAGCAGCTGGCGGCGCGGCCCGAGTTCCAGGAGACCGCGGCGTCGAAAGCGCTGCTGTCCGACCTCGCGCTCAGCGCGCAGGTGCGTGCCGTGCTGCGCGACGAACAGCCGACGCGCGAGCTGCGCATCACCATCGAATCGAACTCCGGCACCGTGGTGCTGGGCGGCATCGTGATCAACGAGCAGGAACGCGCGGCCGCCGGGCGCGTCGCCGCGGCAGTGCCCGGCGTCGTTGGCGTGGACAACCAGCTGCGCCTGATGGCGCTCACCCGCCGCTTCGCTTCCGCGAAGACCTGAGTTCCTTGTTTCACTGAGGTCGTGCAACCGCGCCGCAAGGCGCGGTTTGCATTTGCGCGCGTGCATCGCCGCCGCTACGCGAACGTCGCTCCTGACCAAAGATGTCAGATACGACAAAAGTGGGCTAGGGTTATCCCGACAACATGACCGCGGTCAATTTGCGATCGGCGCCGCGGTCACAGAATCGCGGCCGT
Organism: Ramlibacter sp.; assembly: GCA_014376915.1. Next base: position 3,361 of record JACMQP010000504.1, on the reverse strand, counting down.
TCCGACCTTCTTTCACCCCAGGAGACATTCCCGATGACGACTTTAGATGCAACCCTCGACCCAGGGTTTGCAACCCCGGAGATGCGCAGCGCCGGCTACCGGTGGACGCAGCTGCTGATGGGCATCGTGTGCATGGCGATGATCGCCAACCTCCAGTACGGCTGGACCCTCTTCGTGAACCCGATCGCCGAGCGGCACGGCTGGAGCCGCGCCGCCATCCAGGTGGCTTTCACCATCTTCGTGCTGACCGAGACCTGGCTGGTGCCGATCGAAGGCTACCTGGTCGACAAGTTCGGCCCGCGTCCGGTGGTGATGGTGGGCGGCATCCTGTGCGGCCTGGGCTGGGTGCTCAATTCCTATGCCGACTCGCTGACCTTGCTGTACATCGCCGCTGCGGTGGGTGGCGTCGGTGCCGGCGCCGTGTACGGCACCTGCGTCGGCAACGCGCTCAAGTGGTTTCCGGACCGCCGCGGCCTGGCCGCAGGCCTGACGGCAGCCGGCTTCGGCGCCGGCTCGGCGCTGACCATCGTGCCGATCGCCGCGTTCATTAAGTCCAGCGGCTACGAGGCCGCATTCCTGTACTTCGGCATCGGCCAGGGTGTGGTCGTGTTCCTGCTGTCGTGGTTCCTGACCCGCGCGCCCGATTCGAAGAAGATGGGCGTGTCGACGGCCGCGGTGCAGCAGACCAAGCGCAATTACAGCCCCGGCGAAGTACTGCGCAGCCCGGTGTTCTGGGTCATGTACGCCATGTTCGTGATGGTGGCCGCCGGCGGTCTGATGGCGACGGCGCAGCTCGGTCCGATCGCCAAGGACTTCAAGATCGGCGACATCCCGGTCAGCATCATGGGCCTGGCACTGCCGGCGCTGACTTTCGCGCTGGCCATCGACCGCGTGCTCAACGGCATCACCCGCCCCTTCTTCGGCTGGGTGTCCGACAAGATCGGCCGCGAGCAGACCATGTTCATCGCGTTCGCCCTGGAATCGATCGGCATCCTGGCGCTCTACACGTTCGGCCAGCACCCGGTGGCTTTCGTGGTCCTCACCGGCCTGGTGTTCTTCGCCTGGGGCGAGATCTACAGCCTGTTCCCCTCAACCTGCGCCGACACCTTCGGCTCCAAGTACGCCGCTGCCAACGCCGGCCTGCTCTACACGGCCAAGGGAACGGCTTCGCTGCTGGTGCCGCTGTCGAGCGTGCTGGCGGCCGCGACCGGCAGCTGGCACATGGTGTTCATCGTGGCCAGCGTGATGAACGCCGTCGCCGCGCTGATGGCCTGGTTCGTGCTGCGGCCGATGCGCCGCCGGCAGATGGACCTGACCTAGATCTTGCCGCGCTGCTTCAGACGGCTGAGCGTCTCGGCCGAAAGGTTGAGATACGAGGCCAGCTCTTTTTTCGGGATCCGGTCGAACAGCTCCGGGTGCTTGCGCAGGAACCGCTTGAAGCGGCCCGGCGCGTCCAGCAGGTGCAGCGTGATCGTGTGGCCCATGATCTCGCTCATGTGCTCCATCACCGCGTATTCGAAGGCCTGCTTCATGCCGTGGTGCCGGTCCAGGAAGGCCACCCAGTCCTGCAGCGGCAGCTTGGCCACCCTGGCCTTGGTGACGCAGACGATGCTGTAAGGCGTCGGCGTCCCCAGCCGCCACGCGGCGTAGCTGGTTTCCATGTCGCGTTCCGCAGTGAAGCGCAGGATCATCTCCTTGGCTTCGTGGTTGGTGACCACCCGCTTCAGGACGCCGTCGAGGATGAAGTACTGCTCCATCTCGTGCACGCCCTGCGTTAGCAGGGCATCGCCCTTCTGGCAATCGACGATGACGAGCTTGGATTCGAGCTCCGCCGTCTGACCCGAATTCATCGCCTTGAGCACCACGTTCTGCCCGAGCTGGACGCGAATGACGTTTCTCTCGGGATGGTCTTGGACGGACGTGGGGGTCATGGATGCGGGGGCGCTGCGAAAAGGCGGCCATCGACGGCCCGGGGAGCCGGCGAATCTACCGAAAATTGACCGGGGTCAAGCGTGGAAGCCGGCTGGCATTCCTATGATAACGCGACGGTGCAGGCGACCCGCGTGGGGCCACGTTGCTCAACCTTGAAAAGAGATTTTTTCACATGACAAACGAAACCCAATCCACCGAGCAGACCGATGGCTTCCATCTGCTGATCGACGCGCTCAAGCTCAACGGGATCGAGAACATCTATGCCCTGCCCGGGATCCCGATCACCGATTTCACCCGCATGGCACAAGCCGCAGGCATGCGCCTGATCGCCTTCCGCCACGAGCAGAACGCCGGCAACGCCGCCGCCGCCGCCGGCTTCCTGACAGGCAAGCCAGGCATCTGCATGACGGTGTCGGCCCCCGGCTTCCTGAACGGCCTCACTGCGCTGACCAACGCCACCACCAACTGCTTCCCGATGATCCTGATCAGCGGTTCGAGCGAGCGCGAAATCGTCGACCTGCAGCAGGGTGACTACGAGGAGATGGACCAGCTGGCCATCGCCAAGCCGCTGTGCAAGGCCGCCTTCCGCGTGCTGCACGCCCAGGACATCGGCGTGGGCATCGCCCGCGCCATCCGCTCGGCGGTTTCCGGCCGCCCCGGCGGCGTCTACCTCGACCTGCCGGCCAAGCTGTTCAGCCAGACCATGGACGCCGCCGCCGGCAAGAAGTCGCTGATCAAGGTCGTCGATGCCGCACCCAGGCAGATCCCCGGTCCGGATGCGGTCAAGCGCGCGCTCGACCTGCTCAAGGGTGCCAAGCGTCCGCTGATCGTTCTCGGCAAGGGCGCTGCCTATGCCCAGGCCGACGCCGACATCCGCGCGCTGGTCGAAAAGAGCGGCATTCCCTACCTGCCGATGTCGATGGCCAAGGGACTGCTGCCCGACACCCATGCGCAATCCGCTTCCGCCACCCGCTCCCACGTGCTGGCCGAAGCCGACGTGGTGATGCTGGTCGGCGCCCGCCTGAACTGGCTGCTGTCGCACGGCAAGGGCAAGACCTGGGGCGGCGACAAGGCCGACACCCGCCAGTTCATCCAGATCGACATCTCGCCGACCGAGATGGACAGCAACGTGCCGATCGCCGCGCCGCTGGTGGGCGACATCGGTTCCTGCGTCTCCGCGCTACTGACCGGCATGGGCAGCAACTGGGCCAAGCCGCCGGCAGAGTGGACCCAGGGCATCGCCGAGCGCAAGGACAAGAACATCTCCAAGATGGCCGAGACGCTGGCGCTGAACCCCAGCCCGATGAATTTCCACAGCGCGCTGAACGTGATCCGCAACCAGGTCAAGGCCCGTCCGGACGCGATCATCGTCAACGAAGGCGCCAACACGCTGGACTTCGCGCGCTCGATCGTCGACATGTACGAGCCG
>JACMQP010000076.1 GCA_014376915.1 Ramlibacter sp. | reverse complement strand
GCCAGGCGGTAGTTCTCCAGCTTCTTCATGCAGGCGTCGATGTCGGGCATGCCCAGCACCCAGGGCAACTGGAAACCAGGCGCCGACAGCTTGGTGCCGCCGGACTCCATGATCCTGCGCCGCCGGACCCAGGACTCGTGGTAGTCGAAGTGCCCGCCCCAGGCCACGCAGGCGGCAAAGCGCGGGTCCATCGCGGCGGCGCGCGGCGCGTAATAGCCGCCCATCGAGAAACCCATCACCGCCACGCGACGTGGATCGACTTCCGCGCGGCCGGCCAGCCAGTCGTAGGCCGCGCCGGCGGGCACTTCGTAGTCGTAGCGGCTGGGGATGCCCTGCAGCCGCAGCGCCTCGCCCTGGCCGGGGCCATCGATCGCCAGCACGTGGATGCCGCGCCGGGCGATCTCCACGCCGCCGAACAGCACGCTCATCTCCTTGGCGTTGTCCAGGCCGTCGAACATCACCACCGCGGGCGCCTTGCCGACGACATCGGCCTTGAGCAGCCAGGCTGGCAGGGTGGTTCCTTCGTACGGCACCTCAACTCGTTCGATCTGCGGATAGCGGCGTTCGACGCCAAGGCGGAAACAGCGCAGGCAGCTGCGGTAGGTGTCCCACTTGCGCTCGGACGGCGGCACAAAGCGCTCGCCGCAAAAGTAGTAGATGGCGGCCCGCAGGTAGAACGCGCCCGAGGTCAGGCGGTGGCCTTGCTCCTCTTCCACATCGCCGAAGCCTTCGATCCGCTTTGCCATCGCCGTCCACTCGGACCACCAGCGCTCGTTGTCGCCCTCGTGGCCGCGCAGTTTCTGCCCGATCTGGTCGATCTCGCCGATCGAGGCCGCGCCCCAGGCCGCCATCTCGATGCCGAACATCATCCCCTGCGACCACATGTGGTTGGTCGGGAAATACTCGAACCAGTGACTCATGGCTTCATCCCGGGTAAAACGCCAGCCGGGTCTGGTCGATGCCGAACACGTCGGCCAGCCAGTCGATCATCAATTCCTGTCCCAGCGTCGGGTTGTCGTGCTGGCAATGCTCGGCCCCGGTCTCTTCCTCACTGGTCAGGCGCAAGGTGGCGTTGACGCCATGGCGGACTGCGTAGCTGTGCACCTGCCGGACCGACTCGACGCCGAGCACGTCGTGGCCGCCATGGATGATCAGGTAGGGGCACTTCATGTGCTCAAGCACCCCGTCGAGGGTGAAGGGCCGGGCGATCTCAGTGGCCTCGGCCATGCTGCGGGCGCCGAAGACCCACTTGATGTGGCTGGCCAGCCCGTGGCTTTCGTCGCGGGTTTTCCAGCGCTCGTGGATGTCCCAGATGGCGCCGTGCGAAATGCAGGCCGCCAGCCGAGGCTCCATCGCACCGGCGCGCGCCGCGTAGTAGCCGCCCAGGCTCGAGCCGCTGACGGCGATCCGGGTGCGGTCGACATCCGCGCGCCGTTCCAGCCAGTCGATGCACTTGCCGATCGGTACCTCGTAGTCGTGACGGGTCACCAGGCCGTGCCGGCGCAATGCGCCGCCCTGGCCGGGACCGTCGACCAGCAGCACCGACATGCCGCGCTGCAGGGCGCCGCGGCCGGTCATGAACCAGAGTTCGTCCTTGAACGAATCGAGGCCGCCGACCGAGATCAGCACCGGCTGACGCTCGCCGCCGTTGGCCGAGCGGATGAAATAGGCCGGCAGCGACTTGCCCGCCTCGTAGGGGATCTCGACGACTTCGGCCTTCGGCGTCAACTGGCCCAGGAATTTGTGCGAGGCGTGTTCGCACCGATCGAAGGTGGCCAGCCGGCGTGGGTCATCCGGCTTGAGCCAGAACTCGGCTTCGCGGAAGTAGTTGGCGGCCCGTAGCCAGCAGTTCATCGCGCTGCGGACATGGCGCTGGCCGATTTCCTCGTCACCGCGACGATCGTTGCGCTCGGCAATGTGGGTCCATTCGCGGTGCCAGCTTTCGAAATCGTTGGGCGTGATCTTGCTGGCCGCCTGGAACACTTCGCTCACGGCGCCGCCACCCTCCTGGGTTTCGCCCAGTCCGCGCCGGAACTGGTAGGACATCCAGAAATCGTCATGCCACTGGTGCCAGCCGAACGGCTCGTAGCTGGGCGGCCGGGGCGCCGCGGTCGCAGGCACCTGGCTCATTTGGCGTCCAGCTTGAGCGTGCGCAAGAGCTTGCCCCATTTGTCGTAGTCGTTCATCCAGATGGCGCCGAACTGCGCCGGCGTGCCGGCCACCGTGTCGAGGCCGAGCGCCTGCGTCTTCTGCGCGATCTCCGGCCTGGCCAGCGCGGTGTTCACCGCCGCATTGAAGGCGCTGATGGTGGCCGGTGGCGCGCCCTTGCGACCGAAGAAGCCGAACCAGCCCAGCGCCTCGTAGCCGGGCACGCCTTCGCCGAAGCTGGCGACCGCAGGGGCGAAGGCCGAGCGGGTTTTGCCGGTCATCGCGACGGCCGTCAGCTTGCCGGACTGCGCGTGGGGATAGAGGGTGGTGAAGGAGCCGATCGCGAGCTCGATCTGGCCGCCCATCACATCGGTCATCACCTGGTTGTTGCCCTTGTACGGCACATGGATGAAGTCCATGCCCGTGCGCTCCCGCAGCAGCTCCATCGACAGGTGCGGAAAACCACCTTCGCCGTTGGACCCCAGCCGCAGCTTGCCGGGGTTGGCCTTGGAATACGCCACCAGCTCCACAATGGTCTTGGCGGGCACGGCGGGATTGGCAGCCAGCAACAGGTAGTTGGTGTAGGCCATGGCGACTGGGACGAACTCGGCCCGCGCGTCGATTGGCTGCTTGTTGGTGATCGGCGCCACCGCCATGCTCCCCATCTGGCCCATGACGAAAGTATGTCCGTCGTTGGGTCCCTGCAGCGCGCTTTGCAGCCCCAGCAGACCCGAGGCGCCCGGCTTGTTGTCGATCACGATCGGCTGCCCCAGCGACTCCTGCATACTGGGCTGCAACAGGCGGCTGATGACGTCGCCCAGGTCGCCGGCCGGGTAGGGAACGATGATCCGGATCGGTTTGGTGAAGGTTTGCGCCAGGGCGCCTGCGCCCAGCGAACACAACAGCGCCGCGACGGCGGCAACTCTG
>JACMQP010000503.1 GCA_014376915.1 Ramlibacter sp. | reverse complement strand
TTCCTCTTCGTACATGTTGGACAGCAGGAAGTCCTTGGCCTCGATGAAGCTGGCAGGCGTGCGGGCGTAGATGTAGCCCAGGTAGTCGGCGAAAGGGCCGACGTAGTGGTAGTGGTTTTCGGCCCAGCGGGCCAGGTGGGCACGGCTCAGTTTTCCGCCGGCCCAGGCGATGCTGAACGGGGCCTTGTTGGCGCTCTTGCCCTTGATGGCGTTCTCCAGCGCGGTGCGAAATTGATCTCGGTTGAGCAAGTCGGACATGAGGGGGCTCCTGGATGGCATTTGGGGGGCTCGTTCGGCGTTTGTTGATCTGCCTCAAACTCCGATCCAGGATATTGTATACCATCAGACGATAAGGTGTCCAGATCGGCGTTCGCTTCAGTGCTCTCGTTTTCCCTGTGCGCCAAACTGCATGGAGGGCGCCCGCCCGGCCGTCTCGCAGGGCAACAGGAAGACTGCTGAACTTCTGCGAAACTCTGGGATGACGAATTTCTTCTGGATGCGGACTGCGGAGGCCCGGCGCACGGTGGTCGCGGTCTGGAATTCAGAAACAAGGAGCCACAAGTGAGCGCTGGGGCACGGATTGGAAATGTCGGGGCGGCCCATTCGCCATTGGCGAAGCTGGTGGTGGACTCCATCCGCGAAAAGATCGTCAGCGGCGAATACGCCGGCGGCGAGCGCCTCGTGGAGGCGCACTTGTCGACCGAACTCGGTGTGTCGCGCATGCCGGTGCGGGAGGCATTGCGCGTACTCGCAGCCGAGGGGATCGTCACGATCGAGCCACGCCGCGGCGCCACTGTCACCGTCTATTCGCCGGAGCAGATCCTGGAGCTGGTGGAAGTGCGGGCGACACTCGAGGCCCTGAACGCCAAGCTGGCTGCCAAGCGGCACGACCCCGAGCAGATCCGCAAGCTCGAACTGGTCCTTGCAGCAGGAGCCAAGATCGCCGAAAGGGCCGATCTGGCCCAACTGCAGGAAGACAACAACAATTTCCACGAGGCGCTGGCCCAAATCGCGGCCAACGAGACCCTCAGGGAGATGGTGCGCTCGCTGCGCGACCGGACCGCGGTGATCTTCGCGCCGCACAGCCGCAAGCGCGCCAAGCAGAACTGGGTCGAGCATGCGGCCATCATGCGGGCCGTGGTTGCCGGCGACGCCGAACTGGCAGGATTGCTCGCCGCCCGCCACGTCTACAGCGCGTCCGAGGGGATCGGACAACAACAAGCTGCCGATGGCGCGAGCGCCGACGCTCCGGCCGCCCGCAAGGCGCCCCGGCGGACCGGAACCTGAGCGATTGGAAGCCGCTAGAAAGCGGCCTTGACGAGGATGCCGAGCGCGCCCAGTCCGGCGATGCCCAGGAGCAGTTGCCGCACGCTTTGCGCCGAAATGCGGCGGCCAACCCGGCTCGACAGCAGGAAGCCCAGGCCGACCCACGGCAGCAGGGACATGCCGAGGGCGAGTTGCGGCAGCCCGAAATGGCCGGCCGCCGCCAGCATCAGCAACGACACGACGGAGCCCACCGCCAGGATGCAGCCCACCGTCGCCCGGATCTGGGGCGGGTCCAGGCGCTGGGTCAGGATGGCGAAGGGAGGCGCGCCGGCCGAGGTGATCGTTCCCATCACGCCGGACACCACGCCGGCGATCCAGGTGTTGCTCCGGGTGGGCGGGATCGTCCAGCCCCTGAACGTCACCACCACCGCGAGCAGCAGCACCAGGCCATAGACCGCAGTGAACATGCGCAGCGGCGCCAGCGCGACGATGGCGACTGCCAGGCCGCTGCCGACGAAACGGCCGAAGATGCCGTACGTTGCGATCGCCCGGACGACGTGGCCGGGTTCGCGCAACACCGACAGCAGCGAGACCGATCCGCCCAGCAGCAGCAGCGGCGCCGGCGCCATGGCGGGAAAAAACAGTCCCGCAATGGGGGCAGCGAACATTGCGAAGCCGATGCCCCCGATGCCCTGCAGACACGCGGCCACCAGGACCAGCGCACTCATCAACGCATACGTCGCGAGGTCGACCCCGTCAGGCAGGAACGCGGCGAGCATCAGGCCTGCACAAGCTGCACGGATGGCCCGGAAGCTGAAGCCTTTGGCTTCCAGGACACGCTCACGTCCCCCGTGAGGAAGGTCTGGCACGCCATGCGGTAACCGTCGTCGAAGTCCTCGGCGGTCAGGTGTTTTCGCTCCTTCGCCTTGATCGCGTCGGTGTTCTCCAGACCCTTTTCGATCCGGCATCTGCAGGTGCCGCACAGGCCGCCGCCGCACTTGAACGGAATTCCCCCCTGCTCCCGCAGCGACACGCGCAGCAGGTTGGAGTTGACCGGCGCGACAGCGACCTTGCCCCCATTGGTGAGAAAGGTCACGCTGAGAACGCCGCCCGGCGCCGCACTGGCAGGGTCGACGCCCTTCTCGACCACCTTGTCCAGCCTGACATCGGGGCCGGAGAATTTCGCCAGTTGCCGCAGTTCCTGCCAGGCGGCATCGACACTCTGGTACTTCTGCAGGAACTTGGACGGCACGTGGTTGACCACGTGCGGCGGCTCGTCCTCGACGATCTTGATCCTCGGACTTCCCTCGATCTTCGCAATGACGAACTGCGCCTTTTTCTTGCCGCACAGGATGTAGTCGTAGGCTTCGACCGCCGTCAACCCTTCGACGAGCTCGGTCTTGAACTCGCCCGGTTTGGTGGTCAGGATCACGTACATGATTTCCTCACTCTTCAATCGGTCAGGCCGGCGCGAGCTCGTCCTGGGCCAGTTCCAGATCGTGGCTGATCCAAAGCTGGCACGTGAGCCGGTAACCCTGGTCGATGCGGTCGCCCAGCTGCTTCTTTTCCTTCCAGTTCGGCGGCGGCAGGTGCTCCGCGCCGCGCAGAATCCGGCAGGCGCACTTTGCGCATTTGCCCATCCCGCATTCGAAACGCAGGTTGGGGAACGGGAACTGCCTGATCCCTGCCCTGACGACGAGATTGGAGTTTTCCTTGACCTCGCCTTCGTGGACCTGGCCGTTCCTGTGCAGCACGACTTTGGGCATATTCAGCAACTTTCCGGGTGGGTCTCAAGCAGATAGTATACAGTATCCCGCAACGATCAAGCAAACGGCGCCGTCGCGGATGGGTCATCGGAACTGTGCCGCCGATCGGTCAGCCCGTGCGGCTGGGCGCGGGCCCTAGCCTCCTTCGTGGGCGGTCACGAGCTTGGCAAGCAGGGCCAGCAGCTGATCGCGCTCCGCCGCAGCCAGCGGTGCCACGATCCGGCTCTGCACCTTGTTGACCGCGCGCTTCATCTGGACGGCGGCCTCGCTGCCGGCCGACGTGATCCACAGCAGCTTGCGGCGCCGGTCGGTCGCGTCCGGCTCGCGTCGCACCCAGCCCTTGACTTCGAGCCGGCCGATCACAGACCCGAAGGTGGCCGCGTCGAAGGCCACCTTACCAGCCAGCGTCACCTGGTCCTCGCCGGGAGCGGCGATCAGGGCGTTGAGGATGGCGAACTGCACCGGCGTGACGTCGAAGCTACCGGTCTCCTCCATGAAGATCGCCACCGCGACCTGGTGCGCGCGACGGATCAGGTGCCCCGGCGCGCGCTGAAAATCGAAGCTCTTGGCCATGCCCCGAGTGTAGCCACGCGCCGCTCTTGTGCGCCGGCCTATTAATATGTATGCTTATCATTTTGTCGGCATTCCTCCAACCGACCGAGAGACAACGTCATGAGCAGCTCCCTCCCCATCCTGGTCGCCGGTGGCGGCATCGGCGGACTTGCGGCCGCCATGGTGCTGGCGCGCGACGGCCACGCCGTCACGGTGCTGGAGCAGTCGTCCGCGTTCGGTGAAATCGGCGCCGGTATCCAGCTCGGCCCCAACATCTTCAGAATGTTCGACCTCCTCGGTCTCACCAGCGCGATCGACCAGGTGGTTTTCTACCCGCCCGGCCTGGGCATGAACGATGTGCGCACCGGCGAAAAGGTGGTTCGCGTGCCGCTGGGCGATGCCGCCCGCGCGGCTTACGGCTATCCCTACGGCGTGATCTACCGGGCCGACCTGCACCAGGTCTTCCTCGACGCCTGCAAGGCCCTGCCGAACGTCACGCTGCGCAGCGGCGCCAGGGTGGAGTCGTTCACGCAGGACGGCACCGGCGTGCAGGCGAGGCTGGCCGGCGGCGACGTGATCGAGGGCGCCGCCCTGGTCGGCGCCGATGGCCTGTGGAGCCGGATCCGCGAAGCCATCGTCGGCGACGGCAAGCCGCGCGTCTCCGGCCACATCGCCTACCGGGCCGTGCTCAAGCGCGAGGATGTGCCGGCCCACCTGTGGAGCGACGACGTGGTGCTGTGGGGCGGCGAGAAGACCCACCTGGTGCATTACCCGCTCCGGCGCGGCGAGCTGTTCAACCTGGTCGCCGTCTTTCACAGCGACAAGTACGACGAAGGCTGGAACACCTTCGGTGACACCGCGGAACTGAACGAGCGTTTCGCGCAGGCCGTGCCGCAGGTGCGCGAGCTGCTGGGCAAGATCGAGACCTGGAAGATGTGGGTGCTGTGCGACCGCGAGCCGGTGAAGAACTGGACCGACCGCCGCGTTACGCTGTTAGGCGACGCTGCCCATCCGATGCTGCAGTACCTGGCACAGGGCGCCGGCCAGGCGATCGAGGACGCGGTGGTTCTGGCCGCGGCCTTGCGCTTCACCAGCGGCGATGTGGCTCGGGCCTTCCAGAAGTACCAGCAGGCGCGCTATCTCCGCACCGGCCGGGTCCAGCTCACCGCCCGCTTCTATGGCGACATTTATCATGCATCCGGTGTCCAGCGCGAGCTGCGCAACCAGATGTTCCAGAGCGGCACGGAACCGGCGGGCTTCGCTGGCCTGAAGTGGATGTACCAGGGCATCGATCCCGACCACCTTTTTTCCTGAACGACCATGCAGAGTTTCCTCACTGAACCGAGCCGGCAGACCGCGGTTTTCGGCGAGTACGACGTGGTGGTGCTTGGCGGCGGTCCCGCCGGCATCGCAGCGGCGGTCGCTGCCGCGCGTGCCGGCCGCTCGACGCTGCTGGTGGAGCGCTACGGCTTCCTCGGCGGCATGGGCACGGCCGCGGGCGTGACCAATTTCTGCGGTCTGCACGCCAACGTCCACGGCGAAATCCGGCAGGTGGTGCACGGCGTCGCCGACGACCTGCTGGCGCGCATCGACCGGCTCGGCGGGCTTAATCAGCCGCATGCGCTGTTCGGCAAGACGGTGGCCCAGGCGTACGACACTGCCGCCTACAAGATCGCGGCGGACGACCTGATGCTGGCTGCCGGGGTGAGCGTGCTGTTCCACGCTGTCGGCGCCGGCGTGGTGATGGCCTCGCCGCGCCACGTGCAGGCGCTGCTGGTCGAGACCAAGTCCGGCCGGTTCGCGGTGCGGAGCCGCGCCTTCATCGATTGCTCCGGCGACGGCGACCTCGCGGCCTGGGCCGGCGCCGCGTTCGAGAAGGGCGATGGCCACGGCAACATGCTGTACCCGTCCACCATGTTCCGCCTCAACGGCGTCGATCCCGAGCGCGCCGGCAAGGCCTGGGAAGTGATCCCGCGGCTGATGGCGCAAGCGCAGGCCGAGGGCCGCTACAAGTTCCCGCGCAAGGGCGCGATCGTCCGGCCGCAGAAGAGCGGCATCGAATGGCGCGTGAACCTCACCCAGCTCGCCAATCCGCAAGGCCACGCCATGGACGGCACCGACGCCGTCGAACTGAGCGAAGCCGAGGTGCTCGGCCGCCGGCAGATCGCCGACGTCGCCGGTTTCCTCAAGGAAGTGCCGGGTTTCGAAAATTCCTACATCGTCGACATCGCGCCGCAGGTCGGCATCCGCGAAACCCGCCGCGTGCTGGGCGAATACATGCTGACCGAATCCGACGTGCTGGAGTGCGCCAGCTTCGACGACACCATCGGCGTCAACGGCTGGCCGCTGGAGCTGCACCTGAAGGGCGACGTCGAGTTCCGCTGGCCGAAGATTCCCGAAAGCCGCGGTTTCAACCACCTGCCGTACCGCATGACAGTGCCGCCGGCGCTCGACAACCTGTGGGTCGCCGGGCGCTGCGCCTCGATGACGCACGAGGCGCAATCCGCAGCCCGGGTCACGGGTGCATGTTTCGTGATGGGCCAGGCGGCGGGAACCGCAGCCGGCCTGGCGCTCAAGTCCGGCAGCAGTGCTGGCCGCGTCGATGTGCCCTTGCTGCAGGCCCGGCTCGAAAACGACGGCGCCTGGCTTGGGCGCAGCTGGTAAACAAGGAGATTTCAGATGAACGCACCGCACCCCATGGCCGCAGCGCGCCAAAAGCTGTACAGCGACATGTCGCCGCTGAACCTCACGCCGTTGTGGGAGGTGCTGCACGCCCTGGTGCCGAAGCAGCCGGACACGCCGTGCGTTGCGGCGCTCTGGAAATACGACGAGGTGCGGCCGTTCCTGATGCGCGCCGGCCAGGCGATCACCGCCGAAGAAGCGGTGCGGCGGGTTCTGATTCTGGAGAACCCGACACTGCGCGGCCAGTCTGCGGTGACGCAATCGCTCTATGCCGGCCTGCAGCTGATCCTGCCCGGCGAAGTCGCGCCCAGCCATCGGCACACGCAAAGCGCGCTGCGCTTCATCGTCGAGGGCTCGGGCGCCTACACCGCGGTCGATGGAGAGCGCAGTGCCATGCGTCCGGGCGACTTCATCATCACGCCGAGCTGGACCTGGCACGACCATGGGTGCGAGGGCAACGAGCCGGTGGTCTGGCTCGACGGCCTGGACATCCCGATGATCCGTTTCTTCGACGCCGGTTTCGCCGAGAACGACACCAGCCGGTCGCAGTCGGTCTCGCGCGCCGAAGGCACCAGCTTCGCCCGCTACGGCCACAACATGGCGCCGGTGCGCAGCGACTCGCCGTTCGGCAAGACCTCGCCGATCTTCAGCTATCCGTACGAACGCAGCCGGGAGGCGCTGGAGAACCTGGAGCGCGACGCGCCGATCGACGACTGGGACGGCGTCAAGCTGCGCTACCTCAATCCGCTGACCGGCGGCTCGCCGATGCCGACCATGGGCACCTTCATGCAGAAGCTGCCAGCGGGCTTTACCGGCAAGCCGTGGCGCCAGACCGATGGCGCCGTGTACAGCGTGGTCGAAGGCCACGGCGAAGTGCTGGTCGAGCGCGGCGGCATGCAATGGCGCCAGACCTTCGGGCCGCGCGATCATTTCGTCGTGCCCTCGTGGCACACTGCGCGCTTCGCGTCCGAGCGCGGTTGCGTGCTTTTCAGTTTTTCAGACCGCCCCGTGCAGCAGGCGCTGGGCATTCACCAGGAAGAGAGGATGTCATGAGCTACGTTTTCACCCCCCCGGCGGTGCCGTCCGTTCCGGTGGTCGGCCGCAGCGAGCGGTTCCCGATCCACCGCATCTACTGCGTCGGCCGCAACTACGTCGAGCACGCCCAGGAGATGGGGTTCACCGGCCGCGAGCCGCCCTTCTTCTTCATCAAGCCGGCCGATACGGCGGTGGTGGTGAATGCGGGCGAGACCGGCACCATGGACTACCCCACTCTCACCAGCAACCTGCACCATGAGATCGAGCTGGTGGTCGCGATCGGCACCGGCGGGCGCAACATCAAGGCCGCCGACGCGAAAAAGCACATCTTCGGCTACGGCGTCGGCCTTGACATGACGCGCCGCGACCTGCAGGGCGAGATGAAGAAGCAGGGCCGGCCGTGGTGCATCGGCAAGGCCTTCGAGCAGTCGTCGCCGATCGGCCCGATCACGCCGATCGAGCAGGCCGGTGACGTCGAGAACGCCGAGATCTGGCTGCAGGTCAACGGCAAGGACCGCCAGCGCAGCAACGTGAAGAAACTGATCTGGAACATCGGCGAAACCATCGAACACCTGTCGGCCGCCTGGGATTTGGCGCCTGGCGACCTGATCTACAGCGGCACCCCCGAGGGCGTCGCGGCCGTGGTCAAGGGCGACACTTTGGTGGGCAGCGTCGGCGGCCTCACCGAGTTGCGTCTGCGCGTGGCCTGAGCTCCGCGGCCGCGACAGCCGCGACACCGAAGTAAGGCTCCAGCGGAGCCTTCTTTTTTCCCCGTACACTCGAAGTCCATGCCGTTTCGCACCCCCATCAAGCACTGCCGCAATTGCGGCGCTGCCGTGGTCTACCGGCTGCCCGACGACGGCGACACGCGCGAACGCGCGGTCTGCCCGGCCTGCGACACCATCCATTACGAGAACCCGCTGAACGTGGTCGGCACCGTTCCCTATTT
>JACMQP010000502.1 GCA_014376915.1 Ramlibacter sp. | reverse complement strand
GTGACCGCGACCCGCAGCGTGTTGACCAGGCCGACCAGGAAGGCCTTCCAGTACGGGTCGTTGGAGTCGTAGCGCAGCCAGCCTTCGCCGATGTCGAAGCCGGCCGGCTGGCCCAGAAAATCGAAGCCGCTCTGGATGCCGCGCTGGCGCATGTTTTCCAGCGTGTTGGACAGCAGCAGCCAGCCGAGTGCGACGACCACTGCGACGGCGACGATCTGGTACAGCCACCCGCGCACGGCGCGGCTGCGCAGGGACCATGCCTGTCGCCGCCGCGGCGGCGCGCGACGGGGCGCGATCAGCGCGGATTCCGTCATGCTGCGCTTTGCTCAGCGCACCGGCGGAGCGTAGACCACGCCTCCCTTGGACCAGAGGTTGTTGAGGCCGCGGGGCAATCCGAGCGGGCTCCTGGGGCCCACGTTGCGTTCGAAGATCTCTCCGTAGTTGCCGGTGGCCTTGACCGCGCGCAGCAACCAGTCCTTGTCCAGGCCCAGCAACTTGCCGCTGTCCTCGGTGGAGCCGAGCAGCCTGTTGATGACCGGGTCCTTGCTGTCCTTCTGCATCGCTTCCACGTTGGCCTGCGTCAGGCCGGCTTCCTCGGCTTCGATCAGGCCGAACACGACCCAGCGCACGATGGCGAACCATTCGTCATCGCCGCGGCGCACGGCCGGGCCGAGCGGTTCCTTGGAAATCAACTCCGGCAGGATCATGTGGTCGGCCGGAACCTTCGCTTCCTTGTTGCGGATCGAGGCCAGTCCGGAGACGTCGGTGGTGTAGGCCTGGCAGCGGCCGGCGAAGTAGGCGGCGTTGGTGGTCTCGAACTTGTCGAACACCACGGGCTTGATGCCCAGGTTGTTCGCGCGCGAGAAATCGGTGAGGTTCTTTTCGGTGGTGGTGCCGGACTGCACGCAGACCGTCGCGCCCTTGAGCTGCTTGGCGCTCTTGACCTTGCTTTTGCTGGGCACCATGAAGCCCTGGCCATCGTAGTAGGTGACGCCGGTGAAGCTCATGCCCAGCGAGGCGTCGCGGGTCAGCGTCCAG
The DNA here is from genome assembly GCA_014376915.1 of Ramlibacter sp. Next base: position 7,499 of record JACMQP010000502.1, on the reverse strand, counting down.
GTGGTGTTGCGCGACAGGATGTCGATCTCGCCGGACTGCAACGCCGTGAAGCGCTGCTGCGCGTTGAGCGGCACCCATTTGACCTTGTTGGCGTCCCCGAACATGGCGGCGGCGATGGCGCGGCAGACATCGACGTCGAGCCCGGTCCAGTTGCCGCTGCTGTCGGCCTGCGCGAAGCCCGCCAGCCCGGTGTTGACGCCGCACACCACTTGGCCGCGCGATTTGATCGCATCGAGCGTCTTGCCGGCCAGCGCGGGCGCGCTTGCGAGCATGAAGGCGCTGGCCGCGAGGACGGACAAAGTGGTTTTGGCGGGAAGCTTGAACATGGGCGGCACTCCAGGGGTGGGAAAGGATCGGGCGCAGGATTGACGTTCCATATTCGCACAATCCGCGCCAGTCGCGATCGGCTCATTCCCCGACGACCACCCCTTCGCGCCGGGGATCGGCGCCGCCGAACCAGCCCCCGGGCATGGCCTGGATCGCCTGGACGCCGCTGGTCAGCGCCTGCTCGCGGACCTCGGCGCCGCGGGAGCGCAACGCGGCGACCTCGGCTGGCGCAAAGCGCCTTTCCTCGAGCAGCGTCGGTCCGTTCAGCGAACCGAAATTCGGCAGGTCGATGGCTTGCTGGACATTCATGCCCCAGTGCAGCACGCCGTACAGCGCCTTGGCTGTGAAATGGATGATCATCGCGCCGCCCGGGCTGCCGGCGCTCAGCACCAGCTCGCCGCTGTCCCGGTCGAACACCAGCGTCGGCGCCATCGACGAGCGTGGCCGCTTCCCGGGCTGGACCCGGTTGGCGACTGGATTGCCCGCGCCGTCGGTGGGCGCCAGGCTGAAGTCCGTCAGCTCGTTGTTCAACAGGAAACCGCCCGCCGCACCGGTGACGTTGACCATCTGGCGCGAGCCGAACTGCGATTCGATGGTGGTGGTCATCGCCAGCGCGTTGCCGTAGGCATCGACGATGCTGATGTGCGAGGTGCCGTGTTCCGGCTGCTCCGTCATCGGCGCGTAGCTGCTGCGCACCCCGTCGGGACGGCCGGGGCGAGCCAGCTTCATGCTGCGGTTGCCGATCAGCGCGGCCCGCGCGCTCAGGTAGGCAGGATCGATCAGGCTGGTCCAGCCACCCGCCGGTGAGACCACGAAATCGGGATCGGCGACATACTGGGCGCGATCCGCGAAGGCCAGGCGCGAGGCTTCGGTGTAGAGGTGCAGCCATTCGGCCGAAGGCGCGAGCGAGGAGCCGCCCGGGATGGCGGCAATGCCCGGCACTGGCGGAAAGTCGGCGGCATGGGTGTTGCCCAGGATGCCGAGGATCTGCGCGGTCGCGATCGCGCCCGATCCTGGCGGCGGAAAGCCGCAGACGCGGTACATCCGCACAGCGCGGTAGTCCCAGCACAGGGGCGAGCGCTGCTTCGCCTGGTACCGCGCCAGGTCTGGGAGGGCCAGTTGGCCGGGGTTTGAGGGGTGGCCGCGCACCTTGTTCACGATCGCCAGCGCGATGGCGTCACGGTAGAACGCGTTGGCGCCGCCACTGGCGACGCGGCGCAGCACCGCCGCGTAATCGGGATTGCGCAGCAGCGTGCCGGTCGGGAGCGCCTTGCCATCGGGCCCGAAGAAGTACGCTGCGGCGACGGGGTCCTTGCCCAGGTCGGGATCGGCGCTGGCCAGGGCGTTCAGCCGCGCGCTGACCGGGAAGCCGTTTTCGGCCAGCGTAATCGCGGGCTGGAACAGGTCGGCCCAGGGCAGCTTGCCATGGCGCCGGTGCGCCAGCTCCAGCATGCGCAGCGTCCCGGGCACCCCGACCGCGCGGCCGCCGACCACGGCCTCGCGAAAGGTCAGGGGCTGGCCGTCGGCGCGCAGGAACAATGTTTCGCCAGCGGCGGCCGGCGCGGTCTCGCGGCCATCGAAAGCGGTGACCTCGCGGCCGTCATAGTGCAGCAGGAAGGCGCCGCCGCCGATGCCGCTGGACTGCGGCTCCACCAGTCCGAGCACCAATTGCACCGCAATGGCGGCGTCGATGGCGGCGCCCCCGTCCCGCAGCACCTTGCTGCCGGCCTCGGCCGCCAACGGGTTGGCGGCAGCGACGGCGAACCGGCTGGTGGCCCAGCCCGGTTTTTCCGTGAAGCCGGAAGCGAGTTCCTGCGGGTCGGCCGGCGCGTCGCCGATCGCTGTGGGCGGACCGGCGCACGCTGCGACCAGCAAGGCCGCGGCCAGGGTGGCGAGAAAGGATCGCACCATCCGGCCCGTGGCGGCTTATTTGGGCGCGAGCCGGATCGCGCCGTCGAGGCGGATCACTTCGCCATTCAGCATGTCGTTCTCGAAGATGTGTTTGGCCAGCTTGGCGTAGTCCCCGGGCGTGCCCAGTCGCGACGGGAAGGGCACGCTGGCGGCCAGCGCGTCCTGCACTTCCTTGGGCATGCCGAACATCATCGGCGTGCCGAAGATGCCGGGCGCGATCGTCATGTTGCGGATGCCGTTGCGCGCCAGGTCGCGCGCGATCGGCAGCGTCATGCCGACGATGCCGCCCTTGGAGGCGCTGTACGCTGCCTGGCCGATCTGGCCATCGTAAGCCGCGACCGAGGCGGTAGAAATCATGACGCCGCGCTCTCCGGTGGCTTCCGGCTGGTTCTTGCTCATGGCGTCGGCGGCGAGCCGGATCATGTTGAAGCTGCCGACCAAGTTGACCATGATGGTCTTGCTGAACACGCCGAGGTTGTGGGCGCCGTTCTTGCCAACGGTTTTTTCCGCGGGTGCGATGCCGGCGCAGTTGACCAGGCCCATCAGCTTGCCGAGCGACACTGCCTTGGCCACGACGGCCTGGCCGTCCGCTTCCTGGCTGACGTCGCATTTGACGAAGGCGCCGCCGATCTCGCGGGCGATGGCTTCGCCCTTTTCGACCTGCATGTCGGCGATCACCACCGTGGCGCCGTTGGCTGCCAGCATGCGGGCCGTGCCTTCACCCAGGCCCGAAGCGCCGCCGGTCACGATGAAAACTTTGCCCTGGATGTCCATGAATGCTCCTGGTTGACGTTCACGCAAGCGTCAAATTATCGTTTACCGGAACCCGACCCGGTCCAGCATCTGCTGCACCTTGACCTGGTTGGCGCCAATGGCGGCGATCGGGATGGTTTCGCTCTTGAAGCCGCCGCCGCTCATGGACTGCAGGGCCGGGTTGTTCACCTTCACACCGACCGCGACCGGCCACTCGTTGTTGCCGTTCGCAAAATAGTTCTGTGCCTCGGCGCCGGCGAGGTATTCGAGGAATTTCACGGCGTTGGCCGGATTCTTCGCGTTCTTCGCCACCGCCCCGCCTGCGATGTTGACGTGCGTGCCCCAGCTGGCCTGGTTCGGGAAGACGACGCCCACCCGCTCCATCAGAGCCCGCTCCTCTGGATTGGTCGAGCGGATCAGCCGGGCGATGTAGTAGGTGTTGGAGACGGCCACTTGGCATTCACCGGAAGCCACGCCCTTGATCTGGTCGGTGTCACCACCTTTGGGGTCGCGCGCCAGGTTGGCAACCACGCCCTTGAGCCAGGCCTCGGCCTTCTCCTCGCCCAAATGCTCGGCGACGGCGCCGAACAGCGACAGGTTGTAGGGGTGCGAGCCGGAGCGGATGCAGATCCGACCCTTGTTCTTCGGATCGGCCAGTTCCTCATACGTGTCCACGTCCTCGCGCTTGACCTTCAGCTTGTCGTAGACGATCACGCGGGCCCGGGTGGAAAAGCCGAACCACGGCGTTCCTTCGGGCGTGGCCTTGGCGCGGTACTGCGCCGGAATTGCAGCTTCCAGCGCCGGCGACTTGATCGGGCGGAACAGGCCTTCAACCTCGCCCTTGTACAGGCGGGCGGCGTCGACCAGCAGGATCACGTCGGCTGGCGACGCTGCGCCCTCGGCCTTGGGGCGGGCGAGAATGCCCGCGTCATCGGCATCGACGCGATTGATCTTGATGCCGGTGGCCTTGGTGAAGTCGGTGTACAGCGCCTCATCGGTGGCGTAATGGCGTGCCGAATACAGGTTCAGAACCTGTTCCTGGGCGGCGGCGGCGCCGGCGATGGCGATCAGCACGGCGGCGGTCGCAAAGGTCTTGTAGATCACGGTGAAATTCCTTGAAACAGGTGAAGTCCTGGCGACGCCGATAATAAATCAAACAAGAATCATTCTCAATTGATGCAGCACAACACATTGACGATCCGGTGCTTCTGCCTGGTGCTGGCAGCCGCCGAGCTGGCCGGCTGCGCTTCCCGGCCTGCTGCCGTCCCATCTGCAGAACCGCCGGCAGCGCTGGCCCGGCGACCGCCCAGGATCGGTCTCGCGCTGGGCGGCGGCGCAGCGCGTGGCTTTGCCCACGTCGGCGTGATCCAGGTGCTGGAAGAAGCCGGGCTCAAGCCCCAACTGGTGGCCGGCACCTCCGCCGGTAGTTTGGTGGCCGCGCTCTACGCGAGCGGCCGTAGCGGCGCCCAGTTGCAGCGAGTGGCCCTCGAGATGGAAGAGGCCGCTTTTGCCGACTGGACGCTGCCGATCTTCAACCGCGGCATGCTGCGCGGCGAGGCTCTGGCCCGCTACGTCAACGCCCAGGTCGGCGGCAAGCTGCTCGAGGCCATGCCGCTGCCGCTGGGCATCGTCGCCACCGATCTCAACAGCGGCCAGGGGGTGCTGTTCCAGCGTGGGGACACCGGGACGGCGGTGCGGGCGTCGAGCGCGGTGCCGGCGCTGTTCCTGCCGGTGCGGATCTCCGGCCACGACTACGTCGACGGTGGCCTGGTTTCGCCAGTGCCGGTACGTTTTGCGAAGCAGATGGGCGCCGAGCTGGTCGTCGCCGTCGACATTTCCAGCGCACCGGAAGGCAACCCGGCCGGCGATCCGCTGCAGATCCTGCTGCAGACTTTCGCCATCATGGGCAAGAGCATCAATAGCTACGAGCTGCGCGAGGCCGACATCGTTGTCCGGCCGGCACTGGTGGGCGTGGGCAGCGCCGATTTCGCTTCGCGCAAGCAGGCCATCGAGGCAGGCCGGGCGGCAATGCTGCGGCTCCTGCCCCAGCTCAAGGCGGCGGTCGAGGTGAAGAGCGTTCCGCTGCCCCCATAAAAAAGGCGCCGGTCTCGCGACCGGCACCTAAGGGATCCCTGAACCGTAAGGTGTCGAAAGGACCCGAGGAGACAACCTGAAGAACTCGCGTTCTGCCGAGTGACTGTTGAAGTTTGGCGCCTTTCAAAAAGCGATTAACGCTTCTTGGCAGTCGTCTTGGAGGCGTTCACTGCGGTGTTGGCGACCGCGTTGAAGTTGGCTTCGGCGACGTCGGAAGCCTGCTTGACAGCCTTCTGCACCGATTCCAGGGCGTTGTTGCCGGCGGCAACGGCGCTCTTGAACACTGCAACAGCGGTCTCGCTGCCGGCGGGAGCGTTCTTGGCGGCGTTGTCGACAACGGCCAGGAACTTCTTCTGCGTTTCGGCGGCTTGCGTCTCGAGGGCGCGGCCGAATTCTGCGCCGGCACCCGAAGCGATGTCGTACAGGTGGCGGCTGTAAGCGGCGGTCTTCTCAGCCAGGGGCTGAAACAGGGCGGCTTGCAGGGCCAGCAGCTCTTGCGCGTCCTTGACGGTCAGGAAAGCCTGCGTGGTGCCGGCGGCTTCGGTCAGCGCTGCCTTGGAAGCGGTGACATTCAGCTCGACGAGCTTTTCAACGCCTTCGAAAGCCTTGGTGGTCAGGCCGAAGAGGGTTTCGACGGAAGCCTTTTGGGCGGCCATGATTTGTTCGGGGGTCAGCATAATCAATCTCCTGATGGTGAGGTGGAATCGTCATCTGCCCTGAACCGGCCCCATCGGCCTTGTTATGTTGCAGTGCAGCATGGGTTGAATTATAGGGAAGGCAGCAGCCAGCGCAAGGGGGTTTTGCTGCGTTGCACCATTCTAGAAGTCCGCCTCTAAAACCTGGCCCTCGCGACTTTACACAAACTCAAGATGCAGGTTTTCTACGCGACCCAGTTCGTGCTGCCGCTGCCGGCCGGCCACCGGTTCCCGATGGCCAAGTACCAGTTGCTGCGCGACCGGCTCGCCGCCGAGCGGCCCGAGATCCGCCTGCAGCACGCCGAGCCGGCCAGCGACGGCGAACTGGCGCTGGCCCACAGCCCGGCCTACATCAAGTCCATCGTCGATGGCTCGATCAGCCCGCAGGCGATGCGCGAGATCGGCTTTCCCTGGAGCGACGCGATGGCCGAACGGGCGCGCCGTTCGGTCGGCGCCACCATCGCCGCCTGCCGCGCCGCCTGCCAAGAGGGCGTAGCGGCCAACATCGCCGGCGGCACCCACCATTCCCAGGCCGACAAGGGCGGCGGCTTCTGCGTCTTCAACGACGCCGCCGTGGCCGCCCGCCTGTTGCAAGCGGAGTGGGCCCGGGCGCACGCCCGCCCGCTGCGGGTCGCGGTGATCGACCTCGACGTACACCAGGGCAACGGCACCGCCCGCATCTTCCAGGGCGACCCGACGGTGTTCACGTTGTCGCTGCACGGGCAGAAGAATTTCCCGTTCCGCAAGGAGGCCAGCGACCTGGACGTCGACCTGCCCGATGACTGTCGCGACGACGAGTACCTGCAGGCGCTGGAGCTGGCGCTCGCAGAGCTCGATCGCCGGTTCGAGCCGGGGCTGGTGATCTACCTCGCCGGCGCCGACCCGCACGAGGGCGATCGCCTGGGCCGGCTCAAGCTCACCTGGGACGGGCTGGAGGCGCGCGACCGGCGGGTGTTCGACTGGGCCTTCCACAAGCGCGTCCCGCTGGCCTTCGCGATGGCCGGCGGCTACGGCGTGCGGATCGAAGACACGGTGCAGGTGCAACTGAACACCTTCCGGGTCGCGGTGCAATACTGGCAGCGCTGGCAGAATCAACCGCGATGACCGCTGCCGCGGGCCACTTGGTGCTCGTCTACATCGACCGCCAGCAGCGCCGCCCGACGCAGCTTTCCGCGCAACTCAAAACCGTCCTGGAGGCACTGCAGTGATCCTTTCCCAAGTCAGCACCGTGGTCTCGGACCCGGACAGCGTCGACGCTGCCATCAGCAGCCGGTTCTCGGCCCGGGCCTTCCTGCCCACGCCGGTGGCGCGTGAAGCCATTGAGGAGATCCTGGCAGTGGCCAGCCGCGCGCCCTCAGGTACCAACACCCAGCCGTGGAAGGTGTACGTGCTGCAGGGTGCGAGCCTGACGCGCTTGTCGGACCAGGTCTGCGCGGCCCACGACGCGCTCTACGCCAATCCGGAACTGGCCTCGGAGTACCGCGAGGAATACGACTACTACCCGCGCAAGTGGGTCAGCCCGTACATCGACCGGCGTCGCGAGAACGGCTGGAGCCTGTACGGCCTGCTTGGCATCACCAAAGGCGACAAGGACAAGATGCACGCGCAGCACCAGCGCAACTACCGTTTCTTCGACGCGCCGCTGGGCTTCATGTTCACCATCGACCGTGTCCTGGAACGCGGTTCGCTGGTGGACTACGGCATGTTTCTGCAGAACGT
>JACMQP010000501.1 GCA_014376915.1 Ramlibacter sp. | reverse complement strand
GGCTCCGGCATGGGCAACGGCGCGTTCGACTCCAACGGCAGCGGCGGCGCCGGCGGCCCGAACTGACCCGCCCTTGATGCCTGCGGCTGACTTGGCGTCAGCCGCCTGAGTGTGGGTTTGCCAACCCAACCCACACGATGCGGCGCCTCAGCGCCCGGTTTCCTTCAGGTAGGTTGCGCGAGCGGCGAACGCCGTGTTCGCGAAGTCTGAAAACACGCCATCCACGCCAGCCCGGAAGAAGTCCAGGTACTCGGGTGTGGGGTTGGCCTGGTAGATGCCGGCCAAATACTTCTTCTCGTTGCGGAAGGTGTAGCTGTGCACAAACAGGCCGGCCTTGTGTGCATCCGCGATCAGCGTTGTCGGAGTCACCGAATTGACGTCGGCCATCGAGGCGCCGTCCTTGAAGGGCGTGACCTTCCATGTCATCACCTGCGGCTTCCACGGCCCGATGCCGTCGGCATAGCCCTTGATGTCGGCCAGGCCGGCCGGAGTCAGCATCGCGTCGAAGAAGCGGCCGTCGCCGGCCAGCGTCCATGAGTAGGGACGGCCGTCGACGAAGTTGTAGACGTCGTCGGTCTTGTAGATCATCGCGCCGGTCCGCAAATCCACGTCGTTGCCGTCCACCAGCTGCACCATGCGAGTGTTGACGCCGACCGAACGAAGGTATTTCAGACTGTCCGGATCGAAGCTCTGGACGAAGATGGGCGCGCTCTTGCTGTTCAGGTTGTTGTCCTTCACCAGCTTGGCGACAGCGTCCTCGAACGGGCGCTTGCCGCTACCGCAACCGTTGGCAATCGCCTGCTGGTTGTTCCAGTATGGGTTCTTGGTCTCGGGGTAGACGCTGATGGCGCGGCCGGTGGCCTTGCTCTTGGCAGTGGCGATATCGATGATCTCCTGCATGGTCACGATCGGCAGCTTGCCGTTCAGCGCCGTCGGCCGCTCAGTCCGTGCGTCGTAGGTCGTACCACCGATCCATTGCTTGAGCTCGGCGACGGTGAAGTCGGTGATCGACCAGTCGCCGGTGTGATCCTCGCCGTCCACCACCAGCGACTTGAGCACCGATTTCGGGTCGGCCGGGTTGGTAAGGTCGCTCAGATACTGGGCCGGGCCGCCATAGGTGGCCAGCGAGTACTTCACGTTCACCAGCACGCCGGGTACCGTGCGCTTGCGGGCGGCGACCGTGGCATTGGCCCGTGCCACCTCGGTGATGTTCGTGTTGTCGCTCAGCCATGGGTTGTGGCGCGCCACCAGAACGCAGTCCTTGGTGAGATGCAGGTCCATTTCCAGCGAATCGGCGCCGGCGTCGGCCGCGGCTTCGTAGCCCGCCTGCGTTTCCTCGGGGTACAGGCCAGGCAGGCCGCGGTGGCCGATCACCAGTGGCGGGTTGCCGCCCAGCGTCGGCAGCGGCGCTGGGCCGTCGCTGCCGCCACAGGCAGCCAGCGCCAGCGTGACGTTCAACAGGGGCAGGGCGAAGGAACGGTTCGTGGGTTTCATGTCGGTGTCTTTCTTGTCGTTGTCGCGGATCGTGGATGTACTTGATGACAGCCTCGTGAATCTCCCAAATCTACTCCGCTGGCCGCGCCACATCAAGGCCGCTGAATTCCTGTATCGTCGCGCCCAATGTCCGTCCCCGACCCCATCCTCACGATCGCCGGCCTGTCCAAGACCTATGCGTCGGGCTTCAGCGCGTTGAAGAACATCGACCTGCAGATCCGGCGCGGCGAGATCTTCGCGCTACTCGGCCCGAACGGCGCGGGTAAGACGACACTGATCAGCATCGTCTGCGGCATCGTCAACGCCAGCGCCGGCCACGTGACGGTCGACGGCCACGACATCGGAGCGGATTACCGCGCTGCGCGCTCGATCATCGGACTGGTGCCGCAGGAGCTGACGACCGAAGCTTTCGAGACGGTGTGGAACACGGTGTCGTTCAGCCGCGGGCTGTTCGGCAAGCCGGCCAATCCGGTGCATATCGAGAAGGTGCTGCGCGAGCTGTCGCTCTGGGACAAGAAGGACAACGCCATCCGCACCCTGTCGGGCGGCATGAAACGGCGCCTGCTGATCGCCAAGGCCCTGTCGCACGAGCCGCGGCTGCTGTTCCTGGACGAGCCGACGGCGGGCGTGGACGTGACGCTGCGCAAGGAGATGTGGCAGCTGGTTCGCTCGCTGCGTGACACCGGCGTGACCGTCATCCTGACCACGCATTACATCGACGAAGCGGAGGAGATGGCCGACCGCGTCGGCGTGATCAGCAAGGGCGAGATCATCCTGGTGGAAGACAAGGCGGAGCTGATGCGCAAGCTGGGCAAGAAGCAGCTGACGCTGCAGCTGGCGCAGCCGCTGCTGCAGGTGCCGGCGGCGCTGTCGGCCCATTCGCTGGCGCTGGCCGCCGGCGGCAACGAGCTCACCTACACCTACGACGCGCACAGCGACCATTCGGGCATCGCCGCGCTGCTGGACGACGTCGACAAGGCCGGCATCGCCTTCAAGGACCTGCAGACCAGCCAGAGCTCGCTGGAAGACATCTTCGTCAGCCTGGTCCGGGCGAAGGAAGAGGCATGAATCTCTACGCCATCCGCGCAATCTACCGGTTCGAGATGGCGCGCACCTTCCGCACGCTGCTACAAAGCATCGTCTCGCCGGTGGTTTCCACCTCGCTGTATTTCGTGGTGTTCGGATCGGCCATCGGATCGCGCATCCCCGAGGTGGGCGGCGTCAGTTACGGCGCCTTCATCGTGCCCGGACTGGTGATGCTGTCGTTGCTGACGCAGAGCATCAGCAACGCGTCGTTCGGCATCTACTTCCCCAAGTTCACCGGGACCATCTACGAGCTGCTGTCGGCGCCGGTTTCCACGCTGGAGATCGTCATCAGTTATGTCGGCGCCGCGGCCACCAAATCGATCGCGCTGGGCCTGATCATCCTGGCCACGGCCGCGCTGTTCGTGCCGATGAAGATCATGCATCCGGGCTTCATGCTGCTGTTTCTGGTCCTGACAGCGGTCACGTTCAGCCTGCTTGGATTCATCATCGGCATCTGGGCCGACGGCTTCGAGAAGCTGCAGTTCATCCCCACGCTGATCATCACGCCGCTGACGTTCCTGGGCGGCAGCTTCTATTCGATCGACATGTTGCCCGCCTTCTGGCAGAAGCTCAGCCTGTTCAATCCGGTGGTGTACCTGGTGAGCGGCTTCCGCTGGAGCTTCTATGGCGTGTCCGACGTCGGCGTCGGTATCAGCCTGGCCATGACGCTGCTGTTCATGGCCGTCTGCATGGGCGGGGTGGTGTGGATTTTCAAGACCGGGTACCGGCTGAAAAGCTAATAGCCACGTCGTGGTTGCGTATGACGAAAGCTGACGTCAAGGGAAAATGCGTTTGATCAACTGCATTTTTGCTTTGCCTACACAGGAGTTTTCCTGCGTGACCGCAGCGACCATCTGGTTCGACGCCAACCTCACTGGCCAGCGCTTCGCGCCGGGCCGGCAGCTGCGGGGGCAGATGACTGCCAAGGATTACCAGAACGTCGTCCTCGACCTGGTGATCGACAAGGTGGAGCGGGAGCAATTGTTGTCGTCCCGCTGGCGCCCGCACTGCCTCGACTAGACGAAGAAGCAGCGCACGCTGGTCACCTTCACGCTGCAGGAGGCCGCGGCCGGGACGCTGCCGACCCGCTCACCGGAAGTCATTGGCCGGCGGTGGCAGCAGGCCCTGGACAAACTGAAAGCGCATGTCGAAGGCTAACGAGGCGCTTCCTGGATTGACGCGGACGCCGTGGCGCACGATAGTCACCATTCCTTCACACGACCGGAGACAGGCATGGACTGCAATTCCCGACGCGACATCCTCAAGGCCGCCGCTTCGCTGGTCGCCATCGGGGCCCTGCCTGGCGCTCTCCATGCGGCCATGGGCCCGGCCGACAAGTTCGACCTGTTGATCCGCAATGCCAATGTGCTGGATGCCGGCCAGGGCCTGTCCGGGCGCCGCGACATCGGCATCCGCTATGGCCTGATCGAATCCATCGCTCCAAGCATTGCGCCGGAGAGGGCGTTGCGGGTGATGGATGCCGGCGGCAAGCTGGTCACGCCCGGCCTGATCGACCTGCATTGCCACACCTTTGCCTATGGCTCGGCGATCGGCATTCCCGCCGATGAACTGGTCGCCCACCAGTGCACGACCACGGTGGTGTCGGCCGGAGACGCAGGCGCCAACAACTTCGCCGCGTTCCGCCGTTTCGTGGTGCCGGCATCGCGCACGCGCCAGTTCGCTTTCGTGCACATCGCCGTCGCGGGGCTGGCGGGATTCCCGGTGCCGGAGCTGTACAACATCGACTACGCGCAGGTGGACGCGACGGCCCGCGCAGTGGCGGAGAACGCCGACATGGTGCTGGGCGTGAAGGTGCGCATGAGCGAAAACGTGATCGCCCGCCACGGGCTCGAGCCGCTCAGGCGAGCGATCGCGGCCTGCGTCGCCTCAGGCGTGCCGGCCAAGGTGATGGTGCATATCGGCGGGGTGGCGGATGCCGCGCTGATGTCGCAGATCCTCGACTTGATGCGGCCGGGCGATGTGCTGACGCATTGCTATTCCGGCGCGCCCAATCTCGCGGGCGAAGGCACCAACATCGTCCAGAACGGCAAGCTACTGCCGGCCGCACTGGCCGCCAAAAGACGCGGCGTGGTGTTCGACATCGGGCATGGCGGCGGCAGCTTCGACTACACGATCGCCGAAGCGGCTATCGCTCAGGGCTGCCTGCCCGACACCATCTCGTCCGATGCTCACGTGTTTTCGGCCAACACGCCCGGCATGCCTTACCTGCCGTGGGTGATGAGCAAGCTGATCGGCCTGGGTTTTTCGCTGCCCGAGGTGGTCTCCATGGCCACCGGCGCGCCGGCCCGCGTGATCGGGCGTATCCCGAAGCACGGCACCCTGCAGGTCGGGGCGCCGGCCGACCTGTCGATCCTGGAGATCGTCGAGGGCCCCGTCTCTTTTGTCGACACGCGCGAAAACCGGCGCGAAGGCAAGATGTTCCTGCGGCCGGCCGGCACTGTGGTCGCCGGCGTGGCGTTTGGCAGGCCGTACCAGGCGCCCTTCACGGTGCGGTAATCCCCGCGTTTTTCCGCCTTCAAGGAGACAGCCATGCTGGATAGAGTCAAGCGCGTTTCGATCTACCAGCCGGAGCAGACCGGTTTGAAGTTTCCGGAAGTCCCCAGCTTCGCCACTCATGCCGAGGAACGGCGGCACCGGCAGGAGCGGCTGGTCGCGGCCTGCCGCGCTTTCGCCCTGAACGCTCTGGACTATGGCTTTGCCGGCCACCTGACAGTGCGCGACCCGGAGCATCCGCACTTGTACTGGACCAACCCGATGGCGGTGCACTTCTCGCAGGTGAAGCTGTCGAACCTGATTCTGGCCGACCACAGCGGCAAGGTGGTGCAGGGCGACTACGCCATCAACCGCGCGGGCTTTGTGCTGCATGCGGCGGTGCACGAGGCGCACCCCGACATCGTCGCCATGTGCCACGCGCACACCGTGTATGGGGTGGCCTTCGCTGCGCTGGGCAAGAAGCTGGAGCCGATCACGCAGGACGCTGCGGTTTTTTATGAGGATCACGTCGTCATCACCGACGAGGGTGGCAAGGTGGCGGTCGAAACCGGGGCGGGAGTGAAGATTGCCGACTGGTTCAAGGGCGTGAAGGCCGCGATCCACCAGAACCACGGCCTGATCACCTGCAGCCGCCACAGCATCGAGGCCGCGGCGTTCTGGTTTATCGCGCTGGAGCGATGCTGCCAGCAGCAACTGATGATCGACGCCACAGGTGTCGCGCCCAAGCTGGTGCCGCCGGACAAGGCGCGCTTCAGCCGCGAGCACGTGGGCAGCGAGTACATCGGCTGGCTGCACTTTCAGCCAATCTGGGGGCAACTGGTGGCAACCCAGCCGGACATGTTCGACTGAGGCTTGACCGGCAACGTGACGGCACGGTCCGACACCAAAGCCGCCGCTGTCCCATTTCTGTGCGGCGCGGGTTAAGCTGGCCCGATGAATGCATCCGCCGCCTGGTACAACCAGCTGATACAGCCTTTCTTCGCGCCACCGGCATGGGTGTTCGCGCCGGTGTGGAGCGCACTGTATTTGGTCATTGCCGTCACGTTCGGCTACGTGTTCTGGCTGGCGATCAAGCGCCGCGTTGGCTGGGCGACCGCTCTGCCGTTCGGGCTGAACGTGCTGTTCAACCTCGCCTTTACGCCGCTGCAATTCGGGCTGAAGAACAATGCGCTGGCGGCGCTGGACATTCTGCTGGTGCTCGCCACCCTGCTCTGGGCCTTGAGCGCGATCTGGCCGCACAAGCGCTGGGTCGCGCTGGCGAACCTGCCCTATCTCGCGTGGGTGGCTTTCGCGACCGTACTGCAGTTGTCCATCACCTGGCTGAACCGCTGACGGTTACCGGAGGTCAATCGACGATCTCGGCGACGTGCAGCACCGCCTTGCCAGCGGCCATCGCATTGCCCATCAAGGCGCGCGCCGTGCCGAGGTAGGCGAAGAGGTAGCCGGGCCCGTCGCCGTCTTCGGCGTACCAGGCGGCACGCGGC
>JACMQP010000500.1 GCA_014376915.1 Ramlibacter sp. | reverse complement strand
TGCGCGGCTACGCCCAGAAGCAGCCGAAGCAGGAATACAAGCGCGAGGCCTTCGAACTGTTCGGCCAGCTGCTGGACTCGGTGAAGAACGAAGTCACCAAGCTGCTGATGACCGTCAAGGTCCAGTCCGGCGAGCAGCTGGAACAGGCGGCCGAGGACCTGGAAAGCCGGGCCGAGCGCATTGCCAACGTCACGTACACGGCGCCGACCGAGACTGGCGACGTCGAAACCATGGTCGACCAAAGCACGACCCGTCCGGCTGGCGGGGTGGGGCTGGGTGAGCAGTATGCGCGGGTGGGTCGCAACGACCCCTGCCCGTGCGGTAGTGGAAAGAAGTACAAGCAGTGCCACGGCAAACTGGCCTAGTCCAGTTGCTGTCTTTGGTTACGTTCAGTAGCAAAAGAGCCGTCTCGCAACACAAACCCCCTGTCAATGTTGACAGGGGGTGACTCACGCAACAAATCGTTTGGGCCCCCAATGAATGCACAGCAACTCTCGGTGCACCATGGAAGTCCTTCACGCCCCCTTTTCCCCGACCACCATTGGTCGTCCCCAGCTATCCACTCGGCTGCAGCAGCGCATCGAGCGCGAGTTCTCGGCCCGCCTGCGCGATGAGTGGGGCGGCAAGTTCGTCACCCACGGACGGGCGCCGCTCAGCGACGACGTCCGCCTGGACGGTAACGATTACCTAGCGATCACCGGCCATCCGGACATCGTCCAGGCGCAGCTGGCTTCGATCCGCAGCGACCGTGAATTCGTCTTGCAGTCCGGCGTGTTCCAGCTTGAAGGCAACAGCGCCTGGCAACTTGAACGTGCCATCTGCGACTGGCTCGGCGTCGAGGACGGACTGCTGTGCCAGTCCGGCTACACGGCCAACCTTGGCCTGCTGCAGGTGGTGGCGGATCGCGATACTCCCGTCTACATGGACAGCCTGGCCCACATGTCGCTCTGGGAAGGCGCGCGCGCGGCGCAGGCGCCGGTCCATCCCTTTCGCCACAACGACCCGGTGCACCTGGCCAAGGTGATGGAGCGCCACGGCCCCGGCCTGGTGGTCGTCGATTCCGTTTACAGCACCACCGGCGCGCTCTGCCCATTGCGCGAGATCGTCGAGGCGGCCGAGCGCAGCGGTTCGATGATCCTGGTCGACGAATCGCATTCGGTCGGCACCCACGGCCCGGCGGGCGCCGGTTTGTGCGCCCAGCTCGGACTGACGGACCGCGTGCAGTTCATCAGCTGCAGTCTGGCCAAGGCCTTCGCCGGCCGCGCCGGGTTTTTCTCGATGCCGGCGCAACTGCGCAACTACCTGATGTGCCACAGCTTTCCGAGCATCTTCAGTTCCTGCCTGCTGCCGCATGAAGTGGCCGGCCTGCGCGCGACGCTGGAGGTGATCAAGCGCAGCGACGCGGCGCGGAGCAAGCTCCATGCCAACACGCGACGCCTGCGCTCGAGCCTGTCGGACCTCGGGTATCCGATCCATCACGGCAGCGAGCAGATCATTTCTCTGGAAGCCGGGCTTGAGGCCGATACGCTGGCGCTGCGCGATGCGCTAGAAGGGCAGGGCGTGATCGGCTCGGTGTTCTGCGCGCCGGCAACCAGCCGCAACCGGGCGATGGTGCGGTTGACGCTCAACGCGGGCCTGACAGAGGCCGAACTGGTGCACGTCGAGTCCGCGGCGCGCAACGTCGCCGCGCAGGTGCGGCCCTGGGAGTGGGCGATCGCCAGGCGCAACCGCGCGCAGACGGCGTAGCGCGCGGCTAGCCTTGCACGGTTCGCGGCTCCTGTCGCGCCAGCCAGCTGGAATAGCTGTTCACGACGTCGGGCGAGTGCGGTGCCTCGATTGAGAACAAGGAGCCCAGCAGGCCCTCGCCTTGGCCGATTGGGTCCGCCTGCGTCAGCAGCGGTGGGCCGCCGCGACCCAGCGCCTGGCGCAACTCCAGGTCAGCCAGCTTGCGCCCCGAGCGGATGTCCTCCAGGCCGGCCGCCGGCACGCCTTCGATCTCGGCCAGTTCGGCCAACGCCTTGAGTCCTTCACGGGTTTCGAGTTGCAGCCAGCTGACATGGCCCGCGCTGTCCATGCCCAGCACGCCGAACGGCTGTCCGATCACCACGTGCTCGATCCAGTGCTTGGCGGCGAAGGCCTTGAGGTCGCGGCCGGCCGCCGCGCCACGCAGCAGCGCGTTCTGCTCGGGACTCAAAGTCACGCGCCAGGTCTGCTCGTGGCGCGCGTTCGGTGTCGCCAGCAACTGCTCCACGGCATCGATCAGCCGGCGCGAGATGTCCGGCGTCTGCTTGGCGATGAACTGGTCGATGAGGCCGCGGTTGAACGCGCGCACCGCCACCTGTTCGTCGGCCTGGCCGGTCAGCAAGACCCTCGCTCCGGGCCAGTCCATCAGTTCGCCCAGCGCCTGCAGGCCGTCCATCCCTGGCATCGAGTAGTCGACGACGCAGACGCGCGTCAACGCATAGCGCTCGGTGTACTTGGACCAGTAGCCGAGGATCTGCGGAATCAGCGGCCTGCCTTCGCGCCATTCCGTGATCAGCTGCTGCTGATTCCAGGCGTCCGCTTCCCAGAACGGCGGCTCCTGCTGCAGGTAGTTGATGCATTCCGCCGGCCGCATGAACAGCTTGACGTGCCAGCGCTTGGGCAGCACCAGCGCCAGCATTTCCAGGTAATCGGGGTCGTCATCGAGGAAGACCACGGTACCGGGACGGTGAAAGAGAGGAAAGCTCATCGCATATCCTGGTGTCGGGGGGTTTGTCGGTGGATCATTGTGCTAGGCCAGCAGCGGCAGTTCGATGGTGAAGATGGCGCCGCGCGCCGGCTCGGACTTGACCCGGATCGTGCCGTGGGCACTCTGGATCACGCGCTCACAGAACGCCAGCCCGAGTCCGTGGCCGGTGCCACGGTCGGTGGAGAAGAAAGGTTCGAAGATGCGCGGCTGCAGTGCCGGGTCGATGCCGACGCCCCGGTCGTTGACGACGATTCGGCCGCGGCTGTGCAGCGTTCCGACTTCGATCAGCAGGTCGCCCGGCTCGCTGGCAGTGGTCGCCGCCGCCAGTGAGCGCAGCGCGTTCTTCAGCAGGTTGTCGATTACCTGGGCGAACAGCGCCTGCGAACCTTCGAACAGAAAATCGCGCCGCACCAGCACCTGCACGCACTCGCGCTCCTTGGTGCTGCGGTACGGGTAATCCGCCACCACCTGGCGCACCAGGTCGGCAGCGGAAATCGCCCCTTTGTGCACCGGCAGCCGCATCAGACGGGCGTTCGCGATCTGCGTGTCGATCTGGTGATTCATGTTGCGCACCAACGTGTTGAGCCGGGTCCCCATTTTCTCGAGTTTCTGGGCCGAAGCCTCCCCGCATTCCGTGGCCTCGGCGCGCAGCACATCGCCGATCAGCGACATGGTCGCCAGCGGCGTGCGCAGCTCGTGGGCCATGATGCCCATCGTGCCCAAGGTGTAGTTCAATTGCTCGCGCCGCAGGTTGTACGACGAGATGCCCAGGACCAGCCCCATCAACCAGCTGAAGAAAATTACCACGATGCTGGTCTGCACCTGCGGCAGCGACATTTCCGGAGCCTGCGGGCCGACGGCGGTGAACAGCACCCAGGCGAGCGCGACGCCAGAAACGCTGCCCAGGGTCGCTATCCGCCAGTCGGTCAGCTGGTAGTAGATCAGGAACATCGCACCCAGGCTGGCCAGCCACACCGGGTTGCCGTTGTTGCAGAAGTACATCCACGAGAAGAACAGCGGCAGCGTGATCCAGAAGATCGCGGTGAAGGTGGCGGCCGCCGCGCGGCTCGGCGGCGTCGCGCTGAACTGGGGAAACACCAGCAGGCTCAAGCCCAGCATGCCCATCGCGAGCCGCAGCACAATGCTTTCGTACGGCTGCGGCAGCAGCTTGCCCCAGACCCAGTAGTAAAGCGGGTGGCCCAGCGCCGTCGATAATCCCAGAGCGCGGATGCGCCAGCGCGAAGGATGAAGCACAGGCTCCATCAGCGGACGAACCACCTCAATGGACGCCCAGGACTTGATTAGCCCGGCTCCACTGGCGTAAAGCACATAGATCGACGACAAATGGTTCCCTCTTCCCCAGGCCGGCACTCGCTCCAATGAGCGGCGAAGAATGATGATATTGTCTCAGCCGCGGCAGAAAGGCGATTGAAATGCCCCTTGGGGTCCCTGTTAACTTTGACAGCGTCAGCCTTGATGGCCTTCTGAGCGACTGGATCGCGGCCCTGCGCGAGTTTTCTGTCGAAGCCGTCGTCATCCTCGGGCCGGACCCGTTCGGTGGGAGGGACGACCGCCAGGTGGTCGCCGTGCATCCGCCCGTGCTGGCCGAAGCGGCGCAGGCGCTGGCCCAGAGCCGCGACTTCGGCGCGCCCTGGCGCGATTCGGATGCGCCGCTGGTGGCCTGGCAATACATCGCCAAGTCCGATCACCTCGGATCGAGCCGGTGGCGCCAACTCTGGCTGGCGCACGGCTATCAGACCGTGGTGCGGGTCGAGTTTTCGCTGCCGGCCGGCCGCGCGTTCGAATGCTTCATGTTCAGTCCGCGCGAATTGACGGACCGGGCCGAGGCGGCGTCGCTGGCCTGGTCGGCGCTCAATATCTGGCCGCTGGTCAAGCGCTCGATTGCTCAGGCCCGATCCACGCTCAGCCCGCGCGAGCGCGAATGCCTGATGCTGGCGTTCGAGGGACTGACGGCGCGCGAGAGCGCGCAGCGCCTCAGCTGCACCGAGCGCACCGTCAATTACCACCTGGCCAATGCAATGGGCAAGCTCAAGGTGGACAACAAAATGGCGGCGATCCAGCGGGCCTGCTGGGTGGGCGCGATCTGAAAGGCGGTCGGCAAGCCGCGGTCGAACGGTTATATTGCGGGCAAAAGGGAAACTCATGGATGAGTCCGATCGCACCGCCTCCTTGATGTCGCCAGCCAGGCTGGCGCAGCTGAAGCCCAGGGCCGCCACGACACCGGCGGCCTGGCTGACGCAGATGGCCGCAGATGCGGGCCACATGCACGTCAAGCGCATCGCCGAACTCGGCGAACTGCTGCAGGCGCAGGCCAGGGCCCCGGGACTCGCCGCCGTCGTCACCCGGTTGGAAGAGCTGGCCGAGGCCCTGCCCAAGCTGGACTTCTCGCTGCTCGAGCCGCAAGGCTGGTGGGCGCGAACCAGCGGCAAGAGCAAGACCAGCGGCGGTGAATTCGCCACGCAGTTCGAGCAGATCGACGAGGAGGCGGTCGATCTCGCCAAGGCTGCTGGAACACTGCCGGCGGTCGGGCAGGCCGACACCGCGCTGATCGAACGTGCGCTGGCGGAACTCGATGTCGAATGCCGAGCCGTGGAAAAGATCATTGACCAGGGCGCCCGCTGGTTGCAGGACATGCGCAACCAGATCAAGGTGCGCCAGGTCAATGTCATCGATCCCCAGGAGCAGCGCGCGATCCTGGACGACTCCGTGCGGTGCGACATTCTGGTCGATCGGCTGAAGATGTTGCGTACGCTGTGCAATGCCGTCTCGCCGGCCGCCGAACAGGCCCGCGCCAGTGGGGCTCGGCGTGCTGCACTGGTCCAGTCACTGCAGCAATCGCTCGCGTCCGAGATGAAGGACTGGCGCAACGCCCTTGCCGCGGCGGCGGCAGCGGCCGCCGGCGGCAAGGCGCCGGCGCAGGGTGTTCACGGCCCGCTGGAAGCGCACAAGGACCTGCAGGCGAGTGTGCGCAAGGCGCTGTCCGGGTGTGAGCAGCTGCTCACGCAGGAGCAGGGCCTGGTCCGCAGTCTGGCGGCCCTGGGCAGCTCCCAGTTGCCGGCCTGAAGGGTCATGTCCTTCCTCGCCATCGACGTCGGCAACACGCGCCTGAAATGGGCGCTTTACGACGCCAGCGGGCCAGGCGCCAAGCTGCTGGCCCAAGGCGCCGAATTCCTCGAGAACATCGACCGCCTGCCTGAGGGGGATTGGGCCGCCTTGCCGAAGCCGACACGCATGCTCGGATGCATCGTCGCCGCCGACGCGGTGCGCCGGCGGGTCGAGGAGCATCTCGCGGAGCTGTGGGACCTGCCGGCGCAATGGGTGGTGCCGGGCCTGGCCGAGGCGGGGATCAGCAACGGTTACGACCACCCCGGCCGGCTCGGCGCCGACCGCTGGGTGGCCATGATCGGCGCCCGGCATCGCATGCTTGCCAGAGGGCCGGCGCGGCCGCTGGTGGTGGTGATGGTGGGCACGGCCGTGACGGTCGAAGCGGTAGATGCCAGCGGCCGCTTCCTGGGCGGCTTCATCCTGCCGGGCCACGGCATCATGCTGCGTGCGCTCGAATCGGGGACCGCCGGCCTGCATGTGCCGACCGGCGACGTGCGCGAATTTCCCACCAACACCAGCGACGCTCTCACGAGCGGCGGCACCTTTGCCATTGCCGGCGCGGTGGAGCGGATGGTGCAGCACGTGCGCCGGCACTGCGGCGCGGAGCCGGCGTGCTTCATGACCGGTGGCGCGGGCTGGAAGATGGCCCCCAGCATGTCGGTCAAGTTCGAGCTGGTGGACAGCCTGATCTTCGACGGGCTGCTCGAAATCGCCCAGCGCCGCTTTGGCGCCACCTAGCTCGCAAGGCCTTCCGCAGCCTGGAGCAGCGCCTCGTGGGCCTGTGCGACGACCTGTCCCTTCCATTCGTCGGTGTCGGTGTAGAAGGCGTCCCTGACCTCCTGGCGGATCTGCCGGGCCAGCGCCGGCGCGGCATCTGGATGGTGCTGGAGCCACTGCTCACCGCGCAGGGACTGCAGCGTCTGCATTACGGGCACCGTTCCGTATTCCATCGCCATGCCGGTGTATTCGGCCAGCGGGCACTCGTCATAGACCGCGTTGAACATCATGCCGGTCAGGAACGACGAAGCCGACGAGCCATCGTAGATCGAGGTGACCGGCGTCCTGCCGCCGCCTTCCCACCAGTGGCGGGCCCGCAGCAAGGCCGCCGCGTCGTCGCGGGCCGCGTAGATGCGCTCGCCGACGCCGCTCGGACCCAGGCCGGTGTGGATGTCGATCCACGCGATGCGCGCGGCCCGGCGACCGTGCTGGCGCAGTACCTCGCGCACCGTCAGGTTGCTCCAGGAAGGCTCGGTGCCGCCGAAGAAGAGGCCATCGGGGAATTCATGCTGGCCCCGGGTGATCGCCGCCTGATAGGCGGTCTCGCCGTTGCTGGCCACGTAGCTTTCGATGGCGCCGCTGTTGGCCGCCGACGGCGGCCAGTCGGCAGGCAGCAACAGGCGCTGCACCTCGCGATAGGCGTCGTTGACCGGCAGCGGGCGCGAAAAATCGTGGAAGTTGCGGTTGAGGTCCACGTTTTCGTGGGTGGTGCGCCGCAGGTGCGAAAACCCATAGGGATTGAGCCCGTGGATGTACAGCACAGCCGCGCCGCCCGCTTTCATCCGCTCGCGCCAATCCGCGTCCCGCAGTGCCGCAACCTGGATGCCGCTGCCGCAGAAACCCTCCACGCCGTGGCAGGCGCTGCTGACGATCAACAGCGCGCTGGCATCGGCAGGGCCGTCGCGCGCGATGTCCAGCGCGAGCTCCTCGCCTTCGCTGCCCCTGAGCGGGTGCAGCCAGGATTGCAGCTGCAGCCCGGCGGCGGCGGCGGAGTCGAGGAATTTCCGCCGGGCCTGCGCGTAGGAGCTGGAGAACGCGGTCGCCGAGTCCGTCATGCGCGGTCCCTGGCCAGCCAGGCTTCGGCCAGCCGCACCCAGTACGTCGCTCCCAGCGGAATCAGGTCGTCGTTGAAGTCGTAGCTGGGGTTGTGCAGCATGCAGGGCCCGCCACCATGGCCCATTTCGCGGTGGCTGCCGTCGCCGTTGGCGATGAAGCAGTAGGCCCCGGGCCTGGCTTGCAGCATGTAGGCGAAATCCTCGGCGCCCATGGTGGGTTCCTGGACGCCGACGTTGCTCTCGCCGACGACGGAAACCATCACCTTTCGCGCAAACTCCGCTTCGGCCGCGGAGTTGACGGTGGGCGGATAGTTGCGCACGAACTCGAACTCGCAGGTCGCGTCGTGCGCGGCGCAGACATGTTCGGCGATCTGCTTCATGCGCTTTTCGATCAGGTCCAGCACCGTTAGCGTGAACGTCCGGACCGTTCCCTGCAGCTCGCAGCTGTCGGGGATGACGTTGGTGGCTTCGCCCGCATGGATCATCGTGACGGAGATGACGCCGGCGTCGATCGGCTTCTTGTTGCGGCTGATGATGGTCTGGAACGCCTGGACCATCTGGCAGGCGACCGGCACCGGGTCGATGCCGTTGTGGGGCAGCGCGCCGTGGCCGCCTTTGCCGCGGATCGTGATCTTGAATTCGCTGGTCGAGGCCATCACCGGCCCCGGGCTGACCGAGAACCTGCCCACCTGTTCGCCTGGCCAGTTGTGCATGCCGAACACGGCGTCCATCGGGAACTGCTCGAACAGGCCGTCGCGGATCATTTCGCGGGCGCCACCGCCGCCCTCTTCGGCGGGCTGGAAGATCAGGTACACGGTGCCGTCGAAGTTGCGGTTCTTCGCGAAGTGCTGGGCTGCCGCCAGCAGCATCGCCACGTGGCCGTCGTGGCCGCAGGCGTGCATCTTGCCCTGATTGCGGCTGGCATGGCTGAAGGTGTTGAACTCCTGCATCGGCAGGGCGTCCATGTCGGCTCGCAGGCCGATGGCGCGCGGGCTGGTTCCCGACTTCACGATGCCGACGACGCCGGTCTTGCCGAGGCCCCGGTGAATGGGGATGCCCCATTCGGTGAGCTTTTGCGCCACCACGTCAGCGGTGCGCGTTTCCTGGAAGCACAGTTCGGGATGGGCGTGGATGTCACGGCGGACGGCGGCGATCGAGGCGGCCTGGGTGACGATGGAGTCCAGGATATTCATAGGTGCTGCGGTTGCGTAAGACTTGCCAGTCTATCGCCGCCACCTTCCGATGGCCCGGGGGATATCCGCGAGAATGAGGGCATGGAATCCACGACTCTGTCCCCACGCTCGCTCGAACTGGCGCAGACGCTGGTGCGCATGAACACTGTCAGCGCCAACTCCAACCTGGCGCTGATCCACTTCATCCGCGACGAACTGAAAACGCTGGGCGTCGCCAGCCGCCTGACCTTCAACGCCGAAAAGACCAAGGCCAACCTGTTCGCCACGCTGGGTGAGGGCAAGCCCGCAGGCCTCATCCTGTCCGGCCACACCGACACGGTGCCCTGGAGCGGCCAGGACTGGAGCGTCGACCCGCTGGGGGCCGAAGTTCGGGGCGGAAAGCTGTTCGGTCGGGGCAGCGCCGACATGAAAAGCTTCATTGCGCTGGCTGTGGCGCACGCACCTCTGTTCCTGGAAAGCCAGTCGCCGTTCGCGGTCCACCTGGCGTTCAGCTACGACGAGGAGGTCGGCTGTTTCGGCGTGAATGACCTGATCGCGGACATGCGCGAGGCCGGCGTCAAGCCTGTGGCCTGCATCGTCGGTGAGCCCACCGGCATGGTGCCGGCGATCGCGCACAAGGGCGTCTACCGCTATCGTTGCTGTGTCCGCGGCAAGGAAGCGCACTCCTCGCTGACGCCGCAGTCGGTCAACGCGATCGAGATGGCGGCACGGCTGGTGGGCAAGGTGCGCGACATGGCCGAAAGATTCGAGCGCAGCGAGCCGCGCTACGACGGCTTTGACGTTCCGTTCTCCACGGCCAGCGTCGGCCAGTTCCACGGCGGCATCGCTGACAACGTGGTGCCGCGCGACGCCGAGTTCCGCTACGAGTTCCGCGACCTGCCGACGGCCGACGCCGCGGCGATGCAGGCGGAGGTGATCGCGCACGCGCGCTCGTTGGAGCCGGCGATGAAGAAGGTTGCGCCCGAGGCCGGTTTCCGGTTCGAGACGATCTGCGAGATCCCCAGCTTCCTGGGATCGGCCGCGGACAGTGTCACGCGGCTGGCGCAACGCCTATCGGGCGAGCAGGGAACGACGCTCGTCGCATTCGGTACCGAGGCCGGAATCTTCAAGCAATCCGGCATCCCGACCGTGGTCTGCGGGCCCGGCAGCATCATGCAGGCCCATCAACCGGACGAATTCGTCAGCCTCGAACAACTGGCGCGCTGCGAGGCCTTCATGCGCAGACTGGCGGCCGCGCATGAAATCGGCTGAAGCCGGTCAGGGCTTGATCGGAGCGGGCTGGGCCGGTGCC
Organism: Ramlibacter sp.; assembly: GCA_014376915.1. The sequence goes on along the minus strand of JACMQP010000500.1, from coordinate 3,542 downwards.
GGCGGCAGCTTGTTGGCGATCCTGTCGCCGGTGTTTCGCACGGCATTGGCGACGCGATTGCCGCCACGCTTGACGGCCTTCTTGGTCTTCTTGGCCACGCGCTTGGTCGCCTTGGCCGGACGCGAATCCTCGGCCCTCTGGATCACGGCCATCTTCGGCTTGTTCGGGTTGGCCGCGTTCGGGTCGTTCGGGTAGGCTTCGCCGGCCTTGTTGCTGTTGCTGTTGGTCGGGCCGGTCGGGTTGGCCGACTGGGCGCTGGCGTTCAGTGCGAACGCTGCGGCGGTGAGAGCCAGGATGGCCGAAGCGCCGCGCAGGAATTTGGTGGTGGACATGACGGTCCCTTTCAGTAGATGAGCTTGGAGTATCGGGCTGTTTGACCCCCAAAGCGGCGCCGACAGCCTGACCCGGCGAAAAACGAAGCCGGCTGACAGGCGGCGTAGGTGAGCGCTGACAGGGTCAGGTTCGCCGGACACCAGGGTGAACCCTGTCAGAAGATGTCGGCCCCGCAAACACCTGCCCAGCGCGGGTGCGGGGGGGCGGATACGATTGGAGAATGGCCAGCCCCAGCTTCTTTCTCGCGCCTGCCGACGCCGTCGCGTCCCACGAAATCCGCGGCGCCTGCCCGCACGATTGCCCCGACACCTGTGCATTGCTCACGACAGTGCAGGGCGGTGTCGCGATCAAGGTGCAGGGCAATCCGAGGCACCGCCCGACCGACGGCGTGCTGTGCACCAAGGTCTCGCGCTACACCGAGCGCAGCTACCACGCGGAGCGATTGACCCAGCCGCTCAGGCGCGTCGGGCCAAAGGGCTCCGGCCGCTATGAGCCGGTCGGCTGGGACGAGGCGCTGGACGATATCGCGGCCCGCCTGCACGAGATCGCCGGCCGGGATCCCGAAGCGATCCTGCCTTACAGCTACTGCGGCACGATGGGGCTGGTGCAGGGCGAAGGCATGGCCGCGCGCTTCTTCAATCGGCTCGGTGCCTCACTGCTGGATCGTACGATCTGTGCCGCCGCCGGCGGCGAGGGTCTGGTGCAGACGCTGGGCGGCAAGATCGGCATGAAGGTGGAGTTCTTTGCCGAATCGAAACTGATCGTGATCTGGGGCAGCAACTCGATCGCCAGCAACCTGCATTTCTGGCGGCTGGCGCAGGTCGCCAAGCGCAATGGCGCGAAGCTGGTGTGCATCGACCCGCGCAAGACCGAGACCGCCGACAAGTGTCACGACCACCTGCAGTTGCGTCCGGGCACGGATGCGGCACTGGCGCTGTCCTTGATGCGGGAGCTGATCGTCAACGACTGGCTCGATCACGACTACATCGCGCGCTACACGCTTGGCTGGGAGGGGCTGCGCGAACGGGCCCTGCTGTGGACGGTCGAACGCGCGGCCGGGATCTGCGGCATTCCGGCGCAGCAGATCCGCGACCTCGCGCGCGACTGGGGCACCATCAAGCCGGCGGCGATCCGCCTGAATTACGGCATGCAGCGCGTCCGCGGCGGCGGCAACGCCACGCGGGCGATTGCCTGTCTGCCGGCGCTGACTGGCGCCTGGCGCCAGCGCGCCGGCGGCCTGCTGCTGTCGAGTTCGGGCATGTTTCCGGTCGACAAGGCCGCGTTGCAGCGGCCAGACCTGCTGGCCGGCAAGACGCCGCGCACCATCAACATGGTCACCATCGGCGATGACCTGCTGCGTCCGTCGTCGCCGCAGTTCGGGCCGCGGATCGAGGCGGTGGTGGTCTACAACTCGAACCCGCTCGCGGTCGCGCCCGAGTCGGCCAAGGTGGTGCAGGGCTTTGCGCGCGACGACCTCTTCACCGTGGTGATCGAACAGTTCCAGACCGACACCGCCGACTATGCCGACTACATCCTGCCGGCGACAACCCAGCTGGAACACTGGGACATCCACACGTCCTATGGCCATACCGATGTGCTGCTGAACCGGCCCGCGATCGCGCCGGTCGGCCAGTCGCGGCCCAATTCCTGGGTATTCCGCGCGCTGGCGACCCGGATGGGCTTCGACGAGCCTTGCTTCGCCGACGATGACCAGGCGCTGTGCCGGCAGGCTTTCGGCGAACGCGTCGACTATCAGCAATTGCTGGACCAGGGTTTCGCTTCGCTGCAGATTCCGGAGGCCCCGTTCGCCGAGGGCGGTTTCCCGACCCTGTCGGGCAAGTGCGAGTTCTTTAGTGGCCGGCTGGCGCGCCAGGGCCTGGATGGATTGCCGGACCATCTGCCGAACCACGAACTCGCAGGCTCCTCTTCGCGTTATCCGCTGGCGATGATTTCGCCGCCGGCGCGCAACTTTCTCAATTCGACCTTTCCCAACGTGCGCAGCCTGCGCGACATCGAGGGCGAGCCGCTGCTGGAGATCAACGCCAGCGATGCCGCTTCGCGCGGAATCGCGTCGGGCGCGGTGGTGCGCGTCTTCAACGACCGCGGCGAATACCGGTGCAAGGCGCAGGTCTCGGACCGCGCCCGGCCCGGCGTGGTCAACGGACTGGGCATCTGGTGGCGCAAGCTCGGCCTGGACGGCACCAACGTCAACCAGCTTACCAGCCAGAAGCTGACCGACATGGGTCGCGGCCCGGTGTTCTACGACTGCCTGGTCGAAGTGCAAGCGGCGTGAAGGCGGTAGTCGCGATGGCACTTGCGGGATTGGCGGTGGCGGCGATGGTGACGACGGCTGCGCTGTGCATTGCCGGTTGCTCCACGGCGGGCTATTACTGGCAGTCGGCCAGCGGCCACCTGCGCCTGATGGGCGCCGCCAGGCCGGTCGCCGACTGGCTAAAGGACGACAGCGCGCCGGATCGCCTCAAGACCCGGTTGGCCTTAAGCCAGCGGATCCGCAGCTTCGCGAGCACTGAACTGCACCTGCCCGACAACCCGAGCTACCGGCGCTATGCCGACCTGCGCCGCAATGCTGCCGTGTGGAACGTGGTGGCGGCGCCAGCGTATTCGCTCACGCTCAAGACCTGGTGCTTCCCGGTGACCGGCTGCGTCGGCTACCACGGCTATTTCGACGAGGCGCTGGCGCGGTCCGAGGCGGCGCAGCTGGTCGGCGAGGGGCTGGAAGTGGCGGTGTACCCGGTGCCCGCCTATTCGACGCTGGGCTGGATGAACTGGGCCGGAGGCGACCCGTTGCTCAACACGTTCGTCAACTACCCCGAAGGCGAACTGGCGCGACTGATCTTCCACGAACTCGCGCACCAGGTGGTGTACGTGGGCGGCGACACGACCTTCAACGAGTCCTTCGCCACCGCGGTGGAGCGGCTGGGCAGCGCGCGCTGGCTGGCGACTCAGGCCAGCGAGGCGGCGCAGAGTGAATATGCGGAGTTCGGCACGCGGCGCGCGCAGTTCCGCGCCCTCACGCAGGCGGCGCGGCGCCGGCTGGCGGCAATCTACGATGCCGGTCCGGCGGTGGGCGGGCCCGCCCCGAAGGATCTGGCAGCGAGCAAGCAGGCGGCTTTCGATGACTTCCGGCGTGATTACGCGCGGCTCAAGGACAGCTGGGTCGGGGATCCGGCGCGGCTGCGCAGCTACGA
>JACMQP010000075.1 GCA_014376915.1 Ramlibacter sp. | reverse complement strand
TCTCGACTACCACGGCAGCATGCAGGCGTACTGGGAGGCGAAGGCGGAACTGTTCCGCTGGCCCGGCCTGCGGGCTGCGGTGATCAACATCGACGACGAGCGCGGCGAACCACTGGCGCAGTCGCTGGCGTCGAGCGCGCTTGACGTGTGGACCTGTTCCTGCGAGCGCGCGGCCCGGCTGCAGGCGCAGGAGATCGGCTACGGCAACGGTGGCCTGCGCTTCACCGTGGTCGAAGGATCCGAGCGCCACCTGCTGCAAACGAAGGCGATCGGCCAGTACAACGTTGCCAACCTGCTGGGCGTGCTCGGCGCGATGCGCGCGCTCGGCGTTTCGCTGGCCGATGCCGTCGCCGCCTGCGGCGACCTGCTGCCGGTGCCGGGTCGGATGGAGCGGCTGCAGCAACCGGGCCAGCCGCTGGTGGCAGTGGACTATGCCCACACGCCCGACGCGTTGGACAAGGCCTTGCTGGCGCTTCAGCCGCTGGCGGCGCAGCGCGGCGGCCGGCTGTGGTGCGTGTTCGGCTGCGGCGGCGACCGCGATCCGGTGAAACGCCCCCTGATGGCCGCGGTGGCGGAGAAGAACGCCGACCGCGTGGTTGTCACCAGCGACAACCCGCGCAGCGAGAAGCCGGAGAACATCATCAGCCAGATCCTGCTGGGCCTGTCGCACAACGAATGCGTGCAGGTGCAGGCCGACCGGGCGCTCGCGATCGCGGAGACCATCGCCGCCGCTGCGGCGCAGGACGTGATCCTGCTGGCCGGCAAGGGCCACGAGGACTACCAGGAGATCGGCGGCGCCAAGCACCCGTTCTCCGACATCGCACAGGCGCGCGCGGCGCTGGACGCGAGGACTGGAGCGTGAGCATGTTCACGCTCCAGCAAGCCCATGCATGGTTGCCAGGGTCCACGCTGGTCGGCGACGGCAGCGTCGCGGTCGCGCGCGTGCACACGGACACCCGCACGCTGCAGCCTGGCGACCTGTTCGTCGCGATCCACGGCGAGCGTTTCGACGCCAACGACTTCATCGCGCAGGCGCAGGCCAGGGGCGCGGTCGCCGCGCTGGCCCACCGCGGCCGCATTCCGCCCGGCTTCGCTGGCCTGGAAGTCGATGACAGCAAGCTGGCCCTGGGCCAGCTTGCGGCGGCGTGGCGCGCGCGCTTCGAGCTGCCGCTGGTCGCAGTGACCGGCAGCAACGGCAAGACCACGGTGACGCAGATGGTCGCCTCCATCCTGCGGGCCTGGCAGCCGCAGGCGACGCTGGCAACGCAGGGCAACCTGAACAACGACATCGGCCTGCCACTGACCCTGCTGCGGCTCGATGCCAGCCACCGGGTCGGCGTGATCGAGCTGGGGATGAACCACCCGGGTGAGATCGCGTATCTCGCAAGGATCGCGCGGCCGACGGTGGCGCTGGTGAACAACGCCCAGCGCGAGCACCAGGAGTTCATGGCCACGGTCGAGGCCGTCGCGCTGGAAAACGGTTCGGTGTTCGCGGCGATGGACGGCGAGGGCGTGGCGATCTATCCCGCCGACGAAGAATTCACGGCACTGTGGTCCGGCCTGGCCGGCTCGCGTGCTTCCACGACTTTCGGCGCCCGCCCGGGCGCCGACATCGGTCTGGCCGGGTCTGAATGGAAACCGGGGCACTGGACGGTATCGGTGACGACACCGGCCGGCCAGCTTGCGTACAACCTCCATATCGCCGGCCGCCACAACGTGCGCAACTCGATGGCCGCCGCCGCCTGCGCGCTGGCTGCGGGCGCGCCGCTGGCGGCGATCGCGCAGGGCCTGCAGTCCTTTGCCCCGGTGCAGGGCCGCTCGCGCGCGCTGGAAGTGAACATTGCGGGGCGCCCGCTGACGCTGGTCGACGACACCTACAACGCCAACCCGGATTCCGCCCGTGCGGCCATCGACCTGCTGGCCGAACTGCCGGGCCCGCGCCTGCTGGTGCTGGGCGACATGGGCGAGGTCGGCGACCAGGGGCCGCAGTTCCACCGGGAGATCGGCGACTACGCCTACGAGCGCGGCATCGATGCATTGTTCACGCTGGGCGATCAGGCGGCTGGCATGGGCGGACGTCATTTCGACGACATCGCGTCGCTCAACGCGGCCGTGCTCGCGCAGTTGCCGCAGGCAGCCAGCGTGCTGGTCAAGGGATCGCGCTTCATGAAGATGGAGCGGGTGGTGCGGGCCATCACCGAACAACAACAAGAACGACCGAAGGAGTGCGGCCATGCTGCTTAGCCTTGCCACATGGCTGCAATCGCTGGGACCGGAATTCGGCTTCCTGCGCGTGGTGCAGTACCTCACCTTCCGCGCCGTGATGGCCGCGCTCACGTCGCTGCTGATCGGCCTGATCGCCGGGCCGGCGGTGATCCGGCGCTTGACGGCGCTGAAGATCGGCCAGCCGGTGCGCGGCTATGGCATGGAAACGCATTTGTCCAAGAGCGGCACGCCGACCATGGGCGGAGTGCTCATCCTGTTGTCGATCGCCGTGTCCACGCTGCTGTGGTTCGACATCACCAACCGGTTCGTATGGATCGTGCTGGCCGTGACGCTCGGGTTCGGCGCCATCGGTTGGGCCGACGACTGGCGCAAGGTGGTGCACAAGGACCCCGAGGGCATGCGCTCGCGAGAAAAGTATTTCTGGCAATCGCTGATCGGACTGATCGCGGCCCTGTATCTGGTGTTCAGCATTTCGGAGAGTTCCAATCTGCGGGTGCTGGAGTTGTTCTTCAAATGGGTGCAGTCGGGCTTCGACGTCAACCTTCCGCCCAAGGCCGGCCTGATGCTGCCGTTCTTCAAGGAAGTGAGCTACCCGTTGGGCGTGTTCGGTTTCGTCATCCTCACCTATCTCGTGATCGTCGGTTCGAGCAACGCCGTCAACCTGACCGACGGCCTGGATGGCCTGGCGATCATGCCGGTGGTGATGGTCGGTTCCGCCCTGGGCGTGTTCGCGTATGTGACGGGCAGTTCGGTTTATTCGAAGTACCTGTTCTTCCCCTACATCCGCGGCTCCGGCGAACTGCTGATTTTCTGCGCTGCGATGGCGGGCGCCGGGCTGGCTTTCCTCTGGTTCAACACCCACCCGGCCCAGGTGTTCATGGGTGACGTCGGCGCACTGGCGCTGGGCGGCGCGCTCGGCACCATCGCCGTGATCGTGCGGCAGGAAATCGTGCTGGCCATCATGGGGGGCATCTTCGTGGTCGAAGCGATCTCGGTGATGGCGCAGGTCATGTACTTCAAGTACACGAAGAAAAGATACGGACAAGGGCGGCGGATACTGAAGATGGCGCCGCTGCACCACCATTTCGAGAAAACCGGCTGGAAGGAAACGCAGGTGGTCGTGCGTTTCTGGATCATCACCATGCTGCTGTGCCTGGTCGGACTCTCGACACTGAAACTCAGATGAAGTCACTGCAGGATCAATCCGTTCTCATCCTCGGGCTCGGCGCGTCCGGGCTGGCGATGGCGCGCTGGGCTGCGCGCTGCGGGGCGCGGGTGACGGTTGCCGACACGCGCGCTGAGCCGCCGCAACTGGCGGCGCTGCGCGAGCAGCTGGCGGACGCCCGCTTCGTCAGCGGCGGGTTCGACGCCGCGCTCCTGAAAGAAGGCGTGCAGGCCGTGTTCCGCAGCCCCGGCCTGTCACCGGAGCAGGTCGCGCCGGTCCTGAAAGCAGCGAAAGAGCACGGCATCCGCGTCGCCGGCGAGCTGGGCTTGTTCGCCGAAGCGCTGGTCGACCTGAAAGGGGAGCAGGACTACGCTCCGTCCGTCCTGGCTATCACCGGCACCAACGGCAAGACGACAGTCACGGCGTTGACGGGCCAGCTGGTCGAGCGCGCCGGCAAGCGCACGGCCGTGGCCGGCAACATCGGGCCGACGCTGCTGGAAACTCTGGCTGTGAAGCTGGACGCGGGCGAGTTGCCCCAGGTTTGGGTGATCGAGCTCTCGAGTTTCCAGCTCGAAGGCGTAGAGAATTTCGAACCCACCGCTGCGACGGTGTTGAACGTGACGCAGGACCACCTGGACTGGCACGGCACGATGGATGCGTATACGGCGGCCAAGTCCCGCGTGTTCGGCCAGACATCGTTGATGGTCCTCAATCGGGAAGACCCGCTGGCAATGAAGATGCTGCCGGACCCTGTTCGCGTCAAAGGCGGCAGGTTCGAGCAGCGCGAGCACATCACCTTCGGCGCCGATATGCCGCAGCGTCCCGGCGACTTCGGCATCGAAGTCGTGAACGGCATGGCGTGGCTGGTGCGCGCGCTGGAAGCCGACGAGACCCGGAGAACGAGATCCCCCAACGCTCGCAAACTCGAAGTTGAAGAGATCCACATCCAGCGCCTGATGCCGGCCGACGCGTTGCGTATCCGCGGCCGCCACAACGCGGTCAACGCCCTGGCGGCGCTGGCGCTGGCCGGTGCCGCCGGTTGCCCGCTCGGGCCGATGCTGTACGGCCTGCGCGAATACCGCGGCGAGCCGCACCGGGTGGAGTCGGTGGGCATCGTCAACGGCATCGAATACTTCGACGACAGCAAGGGCACCAACGTCGGCGCGACCGTCGCCGCGCTGCAGGGCCTGGGCGCCGAACGCAAGCTGGTGGTGATCCTGGGCGGCGACGGCAAGGGCCAGGACTTCGCGCCGCTGGCGGCGCCGGTGGCGCGCCATGCCCGCGCCGCGGTGCTGATCGGCCGCGACGCGCCGCTGATCCGCGCCGTGCTGGAGCCGGCCGGCATCACGCTGCTCGACGCGGAATCGATGGAACATGCGGTGTCGCTGGCGACCCAGCGCGCCCATGCCGGCGACGCGGTGCTGATGTCGCCGGCCTGCGCCAGCTTCGACATGTTCAGGAATTACCCGCACCGCGCCGAGGTGTTCCGCGCCGCGGTGCACGCGGTTGCCGACGAAGCAGGCGTGCAGCTGGAGGGCAACCAGTGAGTGCCATCGCCCAGAAAATTGGTAGCCTGGTCGGTGGCCTGGTGGGCGACGGGCGCAGGGGGCCACCGCGTTCGCCGCGGGCGCGCGTGGGCGTGCTGGCCCGCAACCCGGTCGCGCAGGGGCCGGTGCTGGCGATCGACCAGGCGTTGATCTGGGTCACGGTGGCGCTGCTCGCCTTCGGCCTGGTGATGGTCTATTCGGCCTCGATCGCGATGCCGGACAACCCCAAGTTCGCCCGT
>JACMQP010000499.1 GCA_014376915.1 Ramlibacter sp. | reverse complement strand
TCAGGTGCGCCGGAGACTGGAACCGTTCACGCAGGTACGGAAAGGTACAGCCTGCACAGAGCCTGGAAGTCGGCGACTCGCGGATCGGCGCCGGTCTCTTCCTGCAGGATGGCAGCCACCTGAGGCGCCAGCGACGCGGCGAGGGCGGCGTCCAGAAACAGTAGCCTCCAGCGCCGCGCCAGCACATCCTCCACGGTTCGCGCGTATTCCCGGCGCGCCGCGAACCGGACCATTGCCTCGGTCAGACCGGCACCCAGCAGCCGGGTGGCGCCGGGCAACGCTCGCACGTCACCCTGCTCGCTGCCATAAGAATGCATCCCCTGGGGCTCGTTCATCGGGTGTCGCGCTCCCTCGGCGACATCCCCGCCCACCAGCACCAGGTGCGTCGTCACTCCGGCGGGCACCCGCTCCAACAGTGAACGGGTGAAACAGGTTTCCAGCACGTCCTCGGCCATGGCGCGGTACGTCGTCCACTTGCCGCCGGTCACGGTCACCAGTCCGCTGGCGCTGACCAGCACGGTGTGCTCACGGCTGATCGACTTGGTGTCGCGGCCGTCGTCGTCCTGCGGCTTGACCAGCGGCCGCAGCCCGACCCAGATGCTGCGGATGTCCGCGATCTGCGGCGCCCGACGCAGGTAGCGGGCCGCTTCCCGCAGGATGAAATCCACCTCCTCCGGGAACGGCCGCGGTTCCCGGTCCAGGTCGGCGCGCGGAGTGTCGGTGGTCCCGAGAATGAGCTTGCCGAGCCAGGGCACGCCGAACAGCACCCGGCCGTCCCCGGTCCTGGGCACCATCAGGGCGTGGCTGCCGGGCAGGAATTCCCGGTCCACCACGAGATGGACGCCCTGGCTGGGCGCCACCATCGCCTTGACCGGCCGGCCGATGGAATCGCCGTCCTGCTGGCGCAGCTGGTCGACCCAGACCCCCGTCGCGTTGATGACGCAGCCCGCCTTGAGCTCGAAGGCCTGTCCGGTTTCGCTGTCGTGGCAGCGCAACCCGGTCACCTTGCCCTGCTCGTGGACCAGGCCATCCGCCGGGCAGTAATTGACCACCAGCGCGCCCCGGGCGGCTGCGGTGCGGGCCAGCGCCAGCGCCAGCCGGGCGTCGTCGAACTGGCCGTCCCAGTACTTGACGCCGCCCTTGAGACCGTCGGGCCGCGCCGTCGGCAAGCACTCCAGCGTCTCGTTGCGGCTGAGAAATTCGGTGTGGCCCAGGCCTGCCTTGCCGGCCAGCGCGTCATACGCCTTTAAACCGATGCCGTAGAACGGCATTTCCCAGAGCTTGTAGGAAGGCATGACGAAGGCCAGCGGCTGCGCCAGATGCGGCGCGTTGCGCAGCAGCGTGCTGCGCTCGTGCAGCGCCTCCCGCACCAGCGAGAGGTTGCCTTGCGCCAGGTAGCGCACGCCGCCATGCACCAGCTTGGTCGCGCGGGACGAGGTGCCCTTGGCGAAATCGTGCGATTCGACCAGCACCACCGAAAAACCCCGGGCCGCGGCATCCAGCGCCACGCCCAGTCCGGTGGCGCCGCCGCCGATGATCGCGACGTCCCAAATGTGGGGCTGCGACAGTCTGGAGAGTAATTCTGGTCGGGTCATGGATTCGATTTTCGCCGAGCGCGACGATAGACTCCCGCCATGACCACCAGCAACACCTTCCAGGGCCAGGCGATCGCCTTCATCGGCGGCGGCAACATGGCCAGCGCGATCATCGGCGGCTTGCTGCGCCAGGGGCTGGCGCCGGGCCAGGTCGAGGTCGTCGAGCCGTTCGCCGAAGCCCGTGCCAGGCTGCTCTCGCAGTACGGTGTGACCGCGCAGGAATTGGCCGGGCCGACCCTGGCCCGCGCCGGGCTGGTGGTCTGGGCGGTCAAGCCCCAGACCTTCAGGGACGCCGCGCAGCAGGCTCGCGGCCACACGCAGGGCGCGCTGCACCTGAGCGTGGCGGCAGGCATCCGCTCCGACAGCATCGCGGCCTGGCTCGGCACCGACCGCATCGTGCGCTCCATGCCGAACACGCCGGCGCTGGTGGGCAAGGGAATGACGGCGCTGTTCGCGCGGCCCGGCGTGACGGCCGCCGACCGCGACCTGGTGGAACAGGTGATCGCCACCACGGGCGAATCGCTGTGGGTGGAACAGGAAAGCCAGCTCGATGCCGTCACCGCGCTGTCCGGCTCCGGGCCGGCCTACGTCTTCTTCTTCCTCGAGGCGATGACGCAAGCCGGTGTCGAGATGGGCCTGCCGGCGCAGCAGGCGCACCGGCTCGCGGTCGGAACCTTCGTTGGCGCCTCCGAACTGGCGCGTGCCTCCGGCGATCCGCCCGAGGTGCTGCGCCAGCGTGTGACATCCAAAGGAGGGACGACCTACGCCGCGATCAGTTCGATGGAGCAGGACCGGATGCAAGCACTGTTCGTGAAGGCGCTGCACGCTGCCTGCACCAGGGCGAAAGAACTGGGCGACGAATTCGGCGCCTGAGCGCTGGCGGCTTCAGCGCAGGGCGTAGCCGGCCACCACGCCGGCGAACACCGTGAAGCCCAGCCAGTGGTTCAGGCGGAAAGCCTTGAAGCAACCCTCGCGGCTGCGACTGCGGATCAGCGTAAAGTGCCAGGCAGCCTGCGCCGCCGCCAATGCGATCGCCAGCAGCACGATCATCTGCGGCAGTCGCTGCAACAGTACGCGGGCCCAGACCGCCAGGTACAGGCCATAGCAGGCCATCACCACGGCAACGTCGGCCCGGCCCAGGGTGATGGCCGAGGTCTTCATCCCGATCCGGAGGTCGTCGTCCCGGTCCACCATCGCATATTCCGTGTCGTAGGCCAGCACCCAGAACAGATTGCCCGCCAGCAGCACCCAGGCCAGCAGCGGCACCTGCGACTGCACCGCCGCGAACGCCATCGGGATGCCGAAGCTGAAGGCCACGCCCAGCACCGCCTGCGGCATCGAGACCAAGCGTTTGGCGTATGGATAGGCCAGTGCGATCGCCAGCGCGGCGAACGACCAGGCAATCGCCACCGCGTTGGTCGTCAGCACCAGCGCGAAGGCCAGCAGCGCCAACACGGCACCGAACAGCAGCGCCTCCTTCACCGACAGGGCGCCCCGCGTCACCGGACGCTGGGCGGTGCGCTTCACATGCTTGTCGAATTCACGGTCGGCGACGTCGTTGAGACAGCAGCCGGCGCTGCGCATCAGGAAGGTGCCCAGCGTGAACACGGTGAGCAGGTGCCAGCCAGGAAACCCGTTCGCGGCGATCCACAGCGCACTAAGCGTGGGCCAGAGCAGCAGCAGCCAGCCGGCCGGCCGATTCCAGCGGATCAGGTCGAGATAGAGCGGCAACTCCCGCGCCAGCGACCGCGGCAGTTGCCGCGGGGCCATCAGTCTTCGAGCAGGGAGCGCAGCATCCAGGCCGTCTGCTCGTGCACCGTCAGCCGCTGGGTCAGCAGATCGGCGGTCGGCTCGTCGCTGGCCTTGTCGGCCAGAGGAAACAGTTCGCGCGCCGTCCGCGCCACTGCCTCATGGCCTTTGACCAGGATTCGCACCATCTCCAGCGCCCCGGGCGGCGGCACGGGCACGTCCGGCAGCGACGCCAGCCGTCCGAACTCGGCGTACGAGCCGGGCGCCGGATAGCCCAGCGACCGGATGCGCTCGGCCACGGGATCGACCGCGTTCCACAGCTCTGTGTACTGCTGCATGAACATCGTGTGGAGCGACGTGAACATCGGACCGGTCACGTTCCAGTGAAAGTTGTGCGTGGTGAGGTACAGCGTGTAGGTGTCGGCCAGCAGGCGGCTGAGCCCCTGGGAAATGGCGGCGCGGTCTTTTGCGCTGATGCCGATGTTGATGGACGGTGGGCTGGTTTTCTTCATCGATTTCTCCTTCAAGTCGTTGCAGACCTGAGACTTTACGACGCAAAGTTGAAACGCGGCGAACGTGGGGCTTTGGCAACTGGCCGGAGCGTCATGACAAACGCGTGACACCCGGAAGTTCGCATGCATAGACCGCATTGCGGAGCGCGGCGATGGCCTCGTAGCGGGTGAAGCTGCGGCGCCAGGCCAACACCACCCGGCGGGTCGGCGGGTCGCCGTCGAAGGGGATGTACTTGACGAAGGCCTGGTCGTCACGCCGGCGCTTGCCCCTGGGCTCCAGCGCCTCCTTCGGCACCGCCAGGCGCGGCACCAGCGTCACGCCCATGCCGGCCGCGACCATGTGCTTGATGGTTTCCAGCGACGAGCCTTCGAAGCTCTTGCGGATGCCCTCGGCATCGCTGGAAAAACGGGCGAACTCCGGACAGACCTCCAGCACGTGGTCGCGAAAGCAATGACCAGTGCCCAGCAACAGCATGGTTTCGCTCTTCAGCTCCTGGGCCGTGATGGTCTTGCGGGCGGCGAAGGGATGGGTGGCCGGGACCGCCGCCAGGAACGGCTCGTCGTAGAGAGGCGCGATCGCCAGCCCGGTGTCGGGAAAGGGCTCGGCCATGATGGCGCAGTCGATCTCGCCGGTGCGCAGCATCTCCAGCAGCTTGACGGTGAAGTGCTCCTGCAGCATCAGCGGCATCTGCGGCGACCGGTCGATCGCCTGCCGCACCAGGTCGGGCAGCAGGTAGGGGCCGATGGTGTAGATCACGCCCAGCTTGAGCGGGCCGGCCAGCGGATCCTTGCCGCGCTTGGCGATCTCCTTGATGTTGGCCGCCTGCTCCAGCACGCTCTGGGCCTGGCGGACGATCTCCTCGCCCAGCGG
>JACMQP010000498.1 GCA_014376915.1 Ramlibacter sp. | reverse complement strand
GCGGGGTTCCCCGAACCTAGGGGATGCTCCCTCCGCCAGCGCGGCCCCAGATGATATATTGCACTGCAGCAACTCCAGGCCAATCCAATGCTCTACCAGATCTATGAAGCCCAGCGGAACTTGATGGAACCGTTTGCGGACTTTGCCCAGGCCGCATCCAAGCTCTACAGCAACCCGCTCTCCCCCTTCGGCCAGAACCCGTTATCCCAGCGCATTGCGGCTGGCTACGATCTCGCCTACCGACTGGGCAAGGATTACGAGAAGCCGCAGTTCGGCATCACGACGGTGGATGTCAACGGCGTCGACGTCGCCATCCATGAGCGGATCGAGGTCGATAAACCCTTCTGCGAGTTGCGCCGCTTCAAGCGCTTTTCCGACGATCCCAGGACACTCGAAGTGCTCAAGGGCCAGCCGGCCGTCCTGATCGTCGCGCCCCTGTCAGGCCATTACGCCACCCTGCTGCGCGACACGGTGCGCACCATGCTCAGGGACCACAAGGTCTATGTCACCGACTGGAAGAACGCCCGCACCGTGCCGGTGGAACAGGGCGAGTTTCACCTCGACGACTACGTCAACTACGTGCAGGAATTCATCCGCCACCTGCAGGGGATCTACGGCAATTGCCACGTTGTCAGCGTCTGCCAGCCGACCGTCCCGGTGCTCGCCGCCGTGTCGCTGATGGCCAGCCGCGGCGAGGTGACGCCGCTGACGATGACCATGATGGGTGGCCCGATCGACGCCCGCAAGTCGCCGACCGCCGTGAACAACCTGGCGATGAACAAGAGCTACGACTGGTTCGAGAACAACGTGATCTACCGCGTTCCGAGCAACTTCCCGGGCGCCGGCCGCCGGGTCTACCCGGGCTTCCTGCAGCACACCGGCTTCGTGGCGATGAATCCGGACCGCCACATGTCGAGCCACTACGATTACTTCAAGCAGCTGGTCGCCGGTGACGACGCCAGCGCGGAGGCGCATCGCAAGTTCTACGACGAGTACAACGCCGTGCTCGACATGGACGCAGACTACTACCTCGACACCATCCGCATCGTGTTCCAGGACTTCGCCCTGGTGAACGGAACGTGGGACGTGATCAGCGCGGACGGCGAACTCGAGCGGGTGCGGCCGGAGGACATCACCACCACAGCCCATTTCACGGTCGAAGGCGAGCTGGACGACATCTCAGGCTCCGGCCAGACCGAGGCTGCCCACGACCTGTGCATCAACGTGCCCAAGGCGCGCCAGAAGCATCTTGAAGTCAAGGGCGCGGGCCACTACGGCATCTTCAGCGGTCGCCGCTGGCGCGACACGGTCTATCCGCAGGTGCGGGACTTCATCCGCCAGTTCGACAAGGGCCCGATGATCAAGGGCACCGGCAAGACCTCCACCGCGCTGAAGGCGCCGGCCAGGAAAGTCGCGCAGACGTCGTGACCCCGCTGGCCGAGCGGATTCACTCCGCCTTGCCGCAGACCCAGTGCACCCGCTGCGGCTACCCGGACTGCACCGCGTACGCGCAGGCCGTTGCCGACCGCGAGGCTGAAATCAACCAGTGCCCGCCCGGCGGCGCCGAAGGCATCGCCCGACTGGCGGCCATCACCGGCCGCCCTGCCCTGCCGCTGAATCCCGCCAATGGCGTCGAGGGCCCGCGCGCGGTGGCCGTGATCGACGAAGCATGGTGCATCGGCTGCACGCTCTGCATGCCGGTCTGTCCGACCGACGCGATCGTCGGCAGCAACAAGCTGATGCACACGGTGATCGAATCCGACTGCACCGGCTGCGAACTGTGCGTGGCGGCCTGCCCGGTGGACTGCATCAGCCTGGAGAACGTCACCGGGGACCGCACCGGCTGGCGGGCATGGTCGCAGCCACAAGCCGACCGGGCGCGGGAGCGCTACGAATTCCATCGCTCCAGGGGGCCGGCGTCCAGCGACGACGCGCAGGACGACGAGACGGATCGCAAGCGCGCCGTGATCGAGGCCGCGCTGGCCCGCGCCCGCGCCAAGCGCGGCAGCTAGCCGAGCGCGTCGTTCACCTGCTCGTTGAATTCGGCTTGGCTCAACGCCGTGCCGATCTCGCGCGGCAAGGCGTCACGCATCGAAAAAACACCAAGAATCTTGGAACCCGGCCCGATGATCGGCAGGTGGCGGAAGCCCCTCTCCAGCATGATGACGACGGCGTCGGAGACCAGGGTTTCGGGCGGCACGCAGGTGGGATTCGGCGTCATGATCTCGCGCACCGTGGTGCGCTCGGGATCGAGGCCCTTGGCCAGCACCCGCGTCATCAGGTCACGCTCGGTGACGATGCCCAGCAGTGTGGCGGGTGGCTCCATGATCAGCACACTGCCGCAGTTGGCCCGCGTCATGACGCCTGCCGCCTCGCGCACGCTGGCGTGCGGGCCGAGACTCACCACATGCTTTTGCGAAACCGGCTCGAAAACCCTGCGTTCAGCCATGGTGGGCCTCCTGCATTCGAATGTAGGCGCGCGAACCGGCTAACGCAAGGAGGCGTTGATCATTTGCAAGGCCGGCGTTCCCGGACACAGTTGCCTGGCGCCCAGTGAGTTGAGCGGCGTCGCGGTGGTATTGAACGACGTGTGCAGGTCGGTGGCCAGCGGGTCGACATAGAGAAGGCCGGTGACGATCTCGCCGCGTGCCTGGTGCGCCTGCATGAAATTCATCGCCGCATGGCGGTCAATGGGGTCGTAGTCCGGATGCAGGCTGCGCAGGCGCAGCAGCGAGCCGTCGTGCTGCCGAACGTCCACCACCTCGCCCGGCGCCATATCCACCGTGATCTCGCTGCGCTCGCTGATGAAATCGATCCGGCTCACGGCCTCGTTGTGTTCGCGCACGTAGTCGTAGCTCTTGGTGCTGCCGGGATGGTTGTTGAAGGCGACGCAGGGGCTGATCACGTCGATGAAGGCGGCGCCGCCATGCTGGATTGCGC
>JACMQP010000497.1 GCA_014376915.1 Ramlibacter sp. | reverse complement strand
CTGCTGGACGCTTTCGGACAGGCCCTGGCGCAGCAGACCTTCGGCGAAGTGGTGGTGCACCGCCTGCGTGCGGTCGACCTGGCGCTGGCCGACGGCATGGGCCTCGAGCCCGAAACCATCACCGTGACCGACAGCGGACTGGTCATCGGCTTTGGGCCTGCGCCGCTGCGCTAGCCAGGCTTCAGCCGTTGTTCAGGGACGGCTTGCGACACCCATGCCATCCGGGTGTTGCTGGTGTGCCCAACGGTGTGCCGCCTGCTCTGGCAAACTGATCCAAGACCATGTACGGCGACCACCACCTGCGCCAACGCGTCGAAACCAACCTGCGCGGATTTACGGTGCAGGCGGCGGGCGAGCATGCGCTGCGGGCCGCCGCTGTGGCGGTGGCAATCATCGAAGAGGGCACTGGCGCCGACCTGCCGGGCATCGCCACGCCAGCGGCCTGGAGCGCGCGGGCGGCGCTGCTGCTGACCCGGCGGGCCGAAGGCCTGGGCAGCCACGGCGGCCAGTGGGCGCTGCCGGGCGGCCGGATCGATCCGGGCGAGACGCCGGAACAGGCGGCCTTGCGCGAACTGGCCGAAGAGGTCGGATTGCAGCTCGCGCCCGACGCGGTCCTGGGGCGGCTCGACGACTTCACCAGCCGCTCGGGCTTTGTCATCACGCCGGTGGTGGTGTGGGCCGGCTGCGCTCGCGATCTGGTCCCGAATCCCGGCGAGGTGGCCAGCATCCACCGCATTCCAATGGCCGAATTCCTGCGGGCCGACGCGCCGCAGCTGGAAACGCTGGCGGACAGCGAACATCCCGTGCTGCGGATGCCGGTGGGCGAGCGCGCGATCGCCGCGCCGACTGCAGCCGTGCTGTACCAGTTCCGCGAGGTCTGCCTGCTGGGGCGAGCCACCCGCGTCGCCCACTTCGAGCAACCCCTGTTCGCGCGCAAGTGATCGGGCCGTGGGCCGCAGCCGGCGCTACCATGGCGCAATGAGCCATTCCCCGACCGACCTGATCCACCACCCGTACCATCCGCCGTCGGATTTCGTCGCGCCGCAGCCGGGCGTGTTCAAGGCCTCGACCATCATCTTCGCCAACACCGCCGCGCTGCGCTCGCGCGACTGGCGCTACAAGGATGGCTACACCTACGGCCTGCACGGCACCCCCACGACCTTCATCCTGGAAGAGCGGATCGCCGCGCTCGAAGGCGGCCGCCATTGCGTGCTGGTGCCCAGCGGTCTGGCCGCAGTTTCGACCGTCGACATGGCGCTGCTGGGGGCCGGCGACGAGGTGCTGATTCCCGACAACGCTTACGGTCCCAACAAGGCGCTGGCCGAGGGCGAGCTGAAGAACTGGGGCATCACCCACCAGCTGTACGACCCGATGAATCCGGCCGACCTCGAGCGGCGGATCGGCCCGAAGACGAAGCTGGTCTGGCTCGAAGCGCCGGGTTCGGTGACGATGGAGTTCGTTCCACTCGCGCAGCTGGCCAAGGTCTGCCGGGACCGCGGCGTCGTGTGCGCCCTCGACAACACCTGGGGCGCGGGCCTGGCCTTCAACGGCTTCGACCTGGGGCAGGGCGAGCGCTGCGTGGCCGGCAGCGGCGCCGACATCGTGGTGCACGCGCTGACCAAATACCCCAGCGGCGGCGGCGACGTGCTGATGGGGAGCATCGTGACGCGCGACGACGCCCTGCACCTGAAGATCAAGCTGGCGCACATGCGGCTGGGGTTCGGCATCGGCGCCAACGACGCCGAAGCCATCCTGCGCTCGCTGCCCAGCATGGCGTTGCGCTACCGCGCCCATGACCAGTGCGCCCGCCGGCTGGCAGGGTGGCTGCAAGGCCGGCCCGAAATCGCGCAACTGCTGCATCCAGCTTTCGAAGGTTCGCCCGGCCATGCGCACTGGAAGGCGCTCTGCACGGGTGGCGAGGCTGGCACAGAGGGCCTGGCCGCCGGACTGTTCTCCGTGGTGTTCGACCCACGCTACAGCCCGGCGCAGGTCGACGCCTTCTGCGACGCGCTGCGCCTGTTCAAGCTCGGATATTCGTGGGGCGGGCCGGTCAGCCTGGTGGTGCCGTACGACGTCGCCACGATGCGCGACGCCCGGCTCGGGACCTGGCCGCACAAGGGCGT
>JACMQP010000496.1 GCA_014376915.1 Ramlibacter sp. | reverse complement strand
GCTGTCCGACCTCCCCGCCCTGGCCCGCCGTGATCACGGCCGCTTCCTGCGCCTGTGGACCTACCTGCATGAATCGGTGCGTGGCGACGCCAGCGAGCGACTGAACCGCGTCGCGCTGGAGCTGGCCATCGACCGGAGCGCCCGCGACTTCCTGCGACGCGGCTCGCGGGCGCAGCAGCTGCAGGCCATCCTGGCAGCCGGCTACCTCAAGGACCGTAGCGCCTGGGGCACGCTACGGGAAATGGCGCGCAGCTACGACGGACTGGTCTCGATCAATGCCGCGCGGGCGCTGATCCAGATCGATGCATTGGAGGGTGCGCAGTTCCTGATGCCGCTGATCCTGGCGCGCCACGACTGGGAGGTGACCCGAGTCGCCGTGTTCCTGATCGACGCCCGCGAAGCGTTCTGGCTGCTGTTGATCAAGCGCCTGCCGGCCCTGGAGCCGCGTGACCTGCCGCGGGCGTTGGCGCTGGCCGAGGCGCTCCGGCTGCAACTGCCGGCTGTCACCCTGCGCTACCTGCTGGACGCCCACCAGCCACCCGCGGTGGTCTGCTGCGCCTTGCGGCTGGCGGCGGCAGCCGAACTGGCCCAGGACGTGCGACGCTGTCTGTCACATGCCGACGCAGACGTGCGGCTGCAGGCGGCCCTGGCGCTGGCGCGCCTCGGCGGCCCCGACGACGTGCCGCTGCTGACGGCGCTGCTGGACGATGCGCAATGGCCGGTGCGGCTGGGCGCCGCGCAGGCGCTCTCCAGCCTGCCGTTCCTGTCGACGGCGCAACTGGCTGCGCTGCAGCGGCCCGGCGGCGCCGCCAACGACGTCCTGCGCCACGTCGTGGCCGAGCGGGAGTGGGTGTGACCCAGGCGCTGCTGATCGACCTGATCACGTGGGCGATCCTGGCCTACTTCGTCGCCCTGAACATCGGCTACCTGGCGCTGAACCTGCTGTCGCTGGCCAGCCTGCACCGCGGCCGCCAGGAGAAGGTGCTGGAGGAACTGCCCCAGGTCTTCACCGGCCTCGACCCCGCGATCAGCATCCTGGTGCCTGCCTACAACGAGCAGACCAGCATTTCAGCGTCGATCCGCTCGATGCTGCAGCTGGCCTATTCCGACTTCGAGATCATCGTCATCAACGACGGCTCGAAGGACAAGACGCTCGAGGTGCTCAAGCGCGCCTTCGCGCTCCTGCCCTTCCCGGAAGCGGTCCACGTGCGGCTGGAGACCCAGCCGATCCGCGCCATCTACCGCTCCAGCACGCACGCCAACCTGCGGGTAGTCGACAAGGACAACGGCGGCAAGGCCGACTCCCTCAATGCCGGCATCAACCTGGCGCGCAATCCGCTGTTCTGCGGGGTCGACGCCGACTCGATCCTCGAGCGCGACAGCCTGCAGCGGGTGGTGCGACCGTTCCTGCGCGACTGGCGGGTCGTGGCCACCGGCGGCACTGTGCGCATCGCCAACGGCTGCGAGATCGAAGAGGGCTTTCTGACCAGGGTGCGGCTGCCCACCAATCTCTTGGCGCTGTTCCAGGTGGTGGAATACCTGCGGGCCTTCCTGTTCGGGCGCCTCGGCTGGTCGCAGCTCAACGCCATGCTGATCATCTCCGGCGCCTTCGGCCTGTTCAAGACCAGCGTGGTCATCGAAGCCGGCGGCTACCGGCCCAACACCATCGGCGAAGACATGGAGCTGGTGGTGCGCATGCACCGGATGCTGCGCGACCAGGGGATCGACTACCGGGTCGAGTTCGTGCCCGAACCGGTGTGCTGGACCGAGGCGCCCGAGGACCGCAAGACGCTGCGCAATCAGCGCATCCGCTGGCAGCGCGGCCTGTCGGAAAGCCTGAGCGGCAACTGGGGCCTGATGTTCAACCGCCGCGGCGGGCCACCGGGCTGGCTGGCCTTCCCGTTCATGGTGGCGTTCGAGTGGCTGGGCCCACTGATCGAGCTGGGTGGCTACGTCTTCATGTTGTTCGCTTACCTCGCGGGCATCGTCTCCTGGGACGCCTTCGCCGTGTTCCTGTTCGTCGCCATCGGCCTGGGCATCCTGCTTTCCGCTTCCGGCTTGTTGTTGGAGGAAATGGCTTTCCACGTGTATCCGCGCCTGTCGGACCTGGCGCTGCTGGCGCTGGTGGTGGTGGCGGAGAACTTCGGCTACCGCCAGCTCAATAGCTGGTGGCGGCTGATCGGCCTGTACCGGTGGGCGGCCCAGACCGAATCGAAGTGGGGTGAGATGAAGCGCAAGGGCTTCGGTTCGGGGCCAGGACCGTGATGCACCTCAGTCCAGCGGGAGCTCGAAGAAGAATTCGGTACAGCCCGGCTCGCTCCTGAAATCGATCCGCCCTTGATGCGCCTGGATGATGCTGCGGCAGATGTTCAGGCCCAGCCCGGTGCCGCCCTTCTGCCGCCGGTCCGAACCGTCGGCCTGGGCGAAACGCTCGAACACCCGCTTGCGGAAGCCCTCCGGCACGCCGGCGCCGCGGTCGCTCACCACCACTCGGGCCATGCCGTCCACCAGGTCCACCCTGACGTCCACGACGCCCGCCGGCGGCGAGAACTTGGCCGCGTTCGAGAGCTGGTTGACGCTCACCTGCACGATGCCGGCGGCGGCCGGCAGAACCCCCCGTTCGGCGCCCGCGGCAAACTCCATTTG
>JACMQP010000495.1 GCA_014376915.1 Ramlibacter sp. | reverse complement strand
GCGTCCAGCAGCATCTTGTGCAGGAATTTGACGACCGGTGCGTCCTCGACTTCGGAGGCCGCTCCTTCTTTCTCGTCGACGACCGCCGACTCCATCGACGCGTCGTCGAACTCGAAGTCGTCGCCGATGATGCTGTCCATCTCCTGGCTGGCGGTGGTGGCGTGCGCCTCCACCATTTTGGACAGCTTGTCGTATTCGGCAATGATCCAGTCAACGCCCATCTGAGTGGCGAACTTGATCTTCTCGGCGGCCTGGCTGTCCGACGGATCGGCGGTGGCCACGATCAGCCGGTTGTTGCGCTTGCTCAGGACCACCACGCGGTAGTCCTGGCAGATCTTGGTGTCCAGCAGGTTCTTGGGTAGCCGCGCTAGGTCGATGGCTTCCAGGTCAAGCAGCGGGGCCCCAAAGGCCGTCGACATGGTGTGTGCAAGGTCCGAGGCGGAGACGGCGCCGGAGCCGGTCAGCTCCGCGATGAAGCGCGTGCGATTGGCCTGCGCCTTTCGATGGACGTCTTCAGCCGCCTTCTGGCCCAGTTTGCCGGCCGACACCAGGGCCCGGGCAAGGCCGGGCAAGGCAACGGCGGGGGCGTCGGTGACTGCGGGATCGACTGCGGCCATGGGTACGAAAGTCCTGGAGGTGGCGCTTGTAACAAGTGTCAAGCGGGTTGCAGGAATCATCGCTGATTGCCCAGCCGCTGTAAATCGCCGGGCCGGGAACGCGCGCCAAGTGTGGCGCCAGAGGATCAGTGGGCGACAATGGCAGCATGGAAACCAGTCATCAGGCCGCGCCGCATTGCCACGGCGCCAGCGCAGAGAATGCGGAATTTGTCACGGCGCCGGCCGGTTCCGGAGGACCGCGCGCATGACTGCCCGACCCCCCCTTGCGCTCGGCGACCCGGTGCTGGACCGGGAGCACGCCGAATTGCAGCGCCTGATCGAAGGCTTGCGCCAGTCCGGGCCGGCGCAGGTGCCGGCGGCGCTCGACGCGCTGAAGGCGCATGCGGCGCAGCACTTCGACCGCGAGGACGCCGAGTTGCGCAAACTGGGCGGCGCCAACGCCACCTGTCATCTCGACGAACACGCGGCGGTGCTGCGGTCGCTCGACGAAGTGCGCGCGGCGCTGGGACAGCCTTCGCCGGCGGCCGGCATGGTGCCCCGGCTGGTCGCGGAGCTGGTGCGCTGGCTACCCGAGCACGTTCAGGTGATGGACGCGGGCATCGCCGCGGTCCGCACCAAGGAAAGGCTCGGCGGCGCGCCGGTCCTGGTCAGCCGCCGCGTTCCCCCGGGCGGGTCCTGAGCCGCGCGTTCATTTCACCAGCAGCACCGGCACGTCGGCCTGCGCCACCACCTGTTGGGCGACGCTGCCCATGAAGAATCGTCCCACCAGGCCGTAGCCGTGGGTCCCCATCACGATCATCTGGGCTTTTTCCGATTGTGCGTGGCGCACGATCTCGTCGGCCGGCGGGCCGACGACGGTGCTGCAGCGGAACGGGATGCCGTGGTTGGCGAGGAAGGCCCGGATCGGCTCGATCACCTTGTCCGCTTCCTGCCGGTGGTAGCCGGCTACAGCGCCGGCGCCGACCATCGTCTTGACGCGCGGCGGCACCGGCGGCTGCACATTGAGCACCACCAGTTCGCCATCGGGCCCCGCCAGTGCCGGGTGGGTGACCAGGAAAGCCAGAGCCTTTTTGGTGAAGGCGCTGCCGTCCGCTGCAAGCAGGATCTTCATCGCAGCACCAGCACCGGCAGCTTGCTGTGGGTCAGCACGTGCTGGGTTTCGCTGCCCAGCAACACGCGTTTGATCCCCTTGCGGCCGTGCGAGGCCATCACGATCAGGTCGCACCTGTGCTTCTTGGCGGTGGAGATCACCGACTCGGCGACCAGGTCGGAGCGCGCCAGTACGCCCCTGGCCTTCACGCCTGCAGCCAGCGCTGCCTTCTGCACTGCGTCCACGACCGCCTGGCCCTTCTCGGCCCACTGCCTCTCCGTGCGCGCCACTTCCGAATCGGGCACCGAGATGCCGCCTTCGAAATAGCTGACCGGATAGCGCGGAACCACATACAGCGCGATCAGTTCCGCGCCGGCGACCGCGGCCATCTCGATCGCGCTCTTGACTGCCTTTTTGGACAGCGTGGAACCGTCGGTGGGAACGAGGATGCGTTGGTACATGCGTTGTTGCTCCTGGACTTTACGAATGCAGGGAGCTTAAACG
>JACMQP010000494.1 GCA_014376915.1 Ramlibacter sp. | reverse complement strand
TCCGGCGCCGACATCTCGCAGTTCGAGGACATGCGGGCCGCGCGCGAGGCCGTGACCCGCTACGAGGCCATGGCCGAGGCCGCGCTCACGGGCATCGCGAACTTCAGCAAGCCGACGCTGGCCTGCATCCGGGGCTGGTGTATCGGCGGCGGCGTCAACGTGGCGATCGCCTGCGACCTGCGCATTGCGGCCAGCGACTCGGTGTTTTCGATTCCCGCCGCACGCCTGGGCCTGGGCTACCGCTTTTCGGCGATGAAAAACCTGGTCGACCTGGTCGGCCCGGGCATGGCCAAGGACCTGTTTTTCACCGCGCGCAGGATCGACGCCGCCGAGGCCAAGGAAGTCGGACTGGTCTCGCGCGTGTGCGAGCCCGACCAGCTGCAGGCGCTGCTGGCCGACTACACGGGCGCGATCGCGGTCAATGCGCCGCTCACCATCCGCACGGCCAAGGCCATCAGCGCCGAGATCCTGAAGTTCTCGAAGGAGGTTGACATGGACCGTTGCCAGCAGCTGATTCGCGGCTGCTTCGACAGCGCCGACTACGCCGAGGGCCGCAAGGCGTTCATGGAAAAACGCCAGCCGGTGTTCACCGGCAAATGAGGAGCCAGACCATGCGCTCTTACTGGATGCAGACCGACGGCGTGCAAAGCGCGCTGGAACTGCGCGATCTGCCGACGCCCGAGGCCGGGCCGGGCCAACTGCTGGTGCGGATGCACGCGGCGGGCCTGAACCGCGGCGAGTTCATCCTGGGCCACGGCCTGCACAAGGCCGGCGCCGCCAAGGCGATCGGCATGGAGGGCGCAGGCGAGGTGGTGCAGGCTGGCGCCGGCAGCCGCTTCAAGCCCGGCGACCGGGTGATGGGACGCTGCGCCGGCGCCTTTGCCGACTTCGCGTTGATGGACGACCGCGAGGCGCTGGCCCTGCCGGCAAGGCTGTCGTGGGAGCTGGCCGCCAGCGTGCCGCTGGTGTTCCTGGTGGTGCACGACATGCTGGTGCTGCAGGGCCGGCTCAAGGCCGGCGAGTGGGTGCTGGTCAACGGCGTCTCGTCCGGCGTCGGCGTCGCCGCGTTGCAGCTGGCCAGGGCGATGGGTGCGCGCGTGATCGGCACCTCGGGCTCGGCCGACAAGCTGGCGCGGCTGCAGGCGGAGGGTCTGGACGTCGGCCTGTGCACGCGCGGCGCGGATTTCCACGCCGCGGTGATGAAGGCCACGGACGACAAGGGTGTGGACCTGGTGATCAACACCGTGGGTGGCACGGTGTTTGCCGAGGACATCCGCTGCATGGCGTTCCAGGGCCGGCTGGCCACGGTGGGTTACGTCGACGGCGTGCTGAAAGCCGAGATCGACCTGCAGGCGCTGCACGCGAAGCGGCTGACGCTGTTCGGCGTCTCCAACAAGCTGCGCTCGGCCGACCAGCGCGCCGCGGGCGTGCCGCAATTTGCCGCCGACGTGCTGCCGGCGCTGGCCGACGGCCGCATCAGGCCGCTGGTGGACCGGGTGTTCCCGTTCGACCAGCTGGCACAGGCCAAGGCCGCGATGGAGGCCAACCAGCACCTCGGCAAGCTGGTGCTGGCCATCGAACAACCAGCAGTCCAGGCATGACCAGGGCGATTTCTCTCAAGGGACTGCTGCTGGCAGCCATCGGCGCCGGCAGCGTCGCCGCGGCGCTGGCGCAGGCGCCCGCGTACCCGTCCAAACCGGTGAAGCTGGTGGTCGGCTTCGCACCCGGCGGCGCCGCCGACTACGTGGCGCGGGCGATGAGCGACGCCTTCGGCAAGGCCCTGGGCCAACCGGTCATCATCGAGAACCGCTCCGGCGGCGGCTCCAGCATTGCCGCCGACATGGTTGCCAAGTCGGTGCCCGACGGCTACACGGTGTTGATCGCGAGCCCGAGCAGCATCTCGGTCAATCCGGCACTGAATCCGAAGCTGGGCTACAGCGCACGCGACCTGCAGCCGATCGGCAAGCTCACCACTTCGCCGCTGGTGCTGGCCGTCAATCCCGCGACCGGCATCAACTCGGTGCAGGAACTGATCGAGCGCGCGCGCAAGGCGCCCGGCACCTTGAACTACGCGACGTCTGGCAACGGCTCGGCGCCGCACCTGGGGGCCGCGCTGTTCCTGCAGGTCACCGGCGTGCAGATGACGCACATCCCGTTTCGCGGCGGGGCGCCATCGATCCAGTCGGTGGTTGCTGGCGACACCCAGCTCACGTTCGGCACGCCGCCCTCCGTGTTGCCGATGGCGACTGCGGGCCGGTTGCGCGCGCTGGCCGTCAGCACCCGCGACGGCTCGGCGCTGGTGCCCGGCGTGCCCGGTTCGGCGGCCGCGGGCGTGCCCGACTACGCGATCGAGTTCTGGTACGGCCTGTTCGTGCCGGCCGGCACGCCGGCGCCGGTCGTGAAGAAGATCTTCGACGCGGCCACCGTCGCCATGCAGCAGCCCGCGATCAGGGCGGCACTGGCGCGCGAGGGCACCGAGGTTTCACTGTCGGCGTCGCCGGATGCTTTTGCCGCGTTCCTCGCCGACGACGCGAAGTTCTGGGTGAAGCTGGTGAAGGACGCCGGCGTCAAGCTGGAGTGACCGCCGCGCTGGCCTGCGCGCCCAGCGCCTGGGCACAGGCGTGTGCGCTGGCCCAGGCCCACTGGAAGTTGTAGCCGCCCAGCCAGCCGGTGACGTCCACCACTTCGCCGATGAAAAAGAGGCCGGGCTGTTTCGATTCCAGCGTCTGCGACGAGAGGTCGCGCGTGTCGACACCGCCGGCCGTCACCTCCGCCTTGCGGTAGCCCTCGGTGCCGGTGGGCACCAGCTCCCAGCGCGACAGGCGCCCGGCCAGGGCAATCAGCGCCTTGTCCGTGGCTTCGTTGATGGGCCGTTGCCACGCCGCATCCTGCTGCACCCAGACCTCGGCCAGGCGCGATGGCACCAGCGTGGCCAGTTCGTTGGCGACCAGCTTGCGCGAGCGCGCCTTGGCCTGAAGTAGCGCATCCTTCAAATCGATGTTCGGCGCCAGGTCGATGCGGATCGGCTGGCCCTCGCGCCAGTAGCTGGAGATCTGCAGCACAGCCGGGCCGGACAGGCCGCGATGGGTGAACAGCAGGTCTTCGTGGAACGCCATGCGGGTCTTCTTTTCGCCGGTTTCGATCACCACCGGCAGCGCCAGGCCGGCGAGCTGCGAGTACGGCGCCCAGGCTTCACCGTCGAAGGTCAGCGGCACCAGCACCGGCCGCGGCTCGACGACGCGCAGGCCGAACTGCCTGCCGATGCGGTAGCCGAAATCGGTCGCGCCGATCTTGGGGATCGACAGGCCGCCCGTGGCGATCACCAGGTTGGCGCAGCGCACCGGCCCGCGGTCGGTCTCGAGGACGTAGCGCGCGTCCGTGCCGGCGTCGGCCACGCGCACGGCCTTGACGCTGCAGGGCTGCCAGCGCGTGACACCGCCGGTGTCGCACTCGGCCACCAGCATGCGGATGAAATCGTCCGACGACGTGTCGCCGAACAGCTGGCCCTTGTGCTTTTCGTGGAAGGCGATGCCGTGTTTCTGCACCAGCGCGATGAAGTCCTGCGGCGTGTAGCGCGACAGGGCAGAGCGGCAGAAGTTGGGGTTGTCGCCCAGAAAGTGCTTGTGCGGCGCCGCCGGCTCCAGGTCGCGGTTGGTGAAGTTGCAGCGCCCGCCGCCCGAGATGCGGATCTTTTCAGCGATCTTTTCGCTGTGATCCAGCAGCAGAACACGCAGGCCCCGCTGCCCGGCCTGGCCCGCGCAAAACAGGCCGGCAGCACCGGCACCGACCACGACGACATCGAACAATTGCATGCGGCGCAGTGTAGGGGACTGTCCTCTCGCG
>JACMQP010000493.1 GCA_014376915.1 Ramlibacter sp. | reverse complement strand
ACCGGCTCTTGCGCGAACTCACCGCGCTGTGGACCGGCGGCCCGGCCGGCGGCGGCGGTGTCCGCGTGGCCAAGCGCCAGCGGCTGTCGACCCAGTCCTGCCTGATCGCCCGCAACCAGCTGCCCGCCTCGTTTTCCATGGCCTCGCCAGCCTGAAGAAAGACAGCCATGCAAGAGATCCAGCTTTATCAACTCGCCCACGCGCGCACCGGCGACAAGGGCAACCGCGTCAACATCAGCCTGATCGCATACGACCCGAAAGACTTCGAGCTGCTGGTCGAACAGGTGACCGAGCGGCGCGTCGCACAACATTTTTTGCATCGGGCCCCGAGCCGGGTGGTGCGTTATCTGTTGCCGAAGATCGCCGCCATGAACTTCGTGATCGACGACGTACTCGATGGCGGCGTCAACGACTCGCTCAATCTCGACATGCACGGCAAGGCCCTTTCTTTTCACCTGCTGGTCCTGCCGGTCACGGTGCCGGCGGCACGGGCCGCAAGGCAAAAACTTTGAGCAACCCTGGGGAACGATCTTCAGCTCCGTCCCCAACATGACAAGGACACCATGAAACGAATCACCTTCCTTAGGGCCGCCGGCCTGGCGCTGGGACTTGGCTTGAGCGCCCGCGGTGCGTTCTCACAGAACTTCCCGAGCAAGCCGATCCGCATGGTCGTGCCGTTCCCGGCCGGCGCGGCGACCGACATGGCGGCCCGCGTGATCGGCCAGCAATTGAGCACTTCGCTGGGCCAGCCGGTCGTGATCGACAACAAGCCCGGGGCCGGCGGCTCGATCGCGGCGATGGAAGTGATCCGCTCGGCGGCCGACGGCTATACCCTGCTGTTCTCGTCGAACTCGGCGATCGCCTCCAACGTGGCGCTGCTCAAGAAGATGCCTTACGACCCCAACAAGGATTTCTCGCCAGTGGCCGGCACCGGCGAAACCGCGCTGGTGCTGCTGGTCAAGGCCGGCTTCCCGGTGAAAAACCTGAAGGAGCTGATCGCCTACGTGAAGTCGCATCCCGGCAAGGTCAATGCCGGCTACGGCTCCTCCAGCTCCCAGATCAGCATCGCGACCCTGGACAAGCTGGCCGGCGTCGAGACCCTGCTGGTGCCGTACAAGGGCATTCCGCTGGCGGTGAACGACGTGCTGGGCGGCACGCTGGACTACACCTTCGCCGACATCGGCAACGCTCTGGCGCAGGTGAAAGGCGGCAACTTGCGCGCGCTCGGCGTGACTTCCGCGAAGCGCACGCCGTTGATGCCGGACGTGCCCGCGATTTCCGAGGTGCTGCCCGGCTTCGACATCACAGCCTGGTTCGCCATCGTCGGCCCGGCCGGCATGCCCAGCGACGTGGTGAACAAACTCAATGCCGCGACCACCCAGGTGCTCAAAACCGCGGAGATGAGGGACCGGCTTGCCACGATCGGCCTGACACCGATGCCGATGCCGCCGGAGCAGCTCAAGGGCTTCATCGGCACCGAGATCGTCAAGTGGACGCGACTGGCGCGCGAAGCCAACGTCCAGCCGGAGTGACGCCGCCATGGGCAAGAAAGTCATGCTGGTCACCGGCGCCAGCCGTGGCATCGGCGCGGAGGTCGCACTGCTGGCCGGCCGCTCGGGCTACCGCGTGGGCGTGAACTACCTGCGCAGCGAAGCGGGGGCCAACGCCGTGGTGGCGCGGATCCGCGCAGCCGGCGGCGAGGCCGTGGCGCTGCAGGCCGACGTCGGCCAGCTCGATGAAGTGGTGCGGATGTTCACGCGCCTCGACGAGACCTTCGGCCAGCTGGACGTGCTGGTCAACAACGCCGGCGTGCTCGCCATGTTCCGGGT
>JACMQP010000492.1 GCA_014376915.1 Ramlibacter sp. | reverse complement strand
TGCTCGTGGGTCATTCGCACAGCCACGACCTGCCGATCCGCCGGATGCGCGATCTCATCGAATCCGGGGAACTGGGACCGGTCGGGATGGTGAACACCTGGTGCTATAGCGACTGGATCAACCGCCCCCGGAGAGCGGCGGAACTGGACGTAAGCCTGGGCGGCGGCGTGACCTTCCGCCAAGGCGCGCATCAGTTCGACATCCTGCGCCTGCTGTGCGGCGGCCTGGCCCGCAGCGTCCGCGCCCGCACCTTCGACTGGAATCCGCAGCGCAGTGCGGTCGGTGCGCATTCGGCGTGGATCGACTTCGAGAACGGCGCTGCCGCAACCGCCATCTACAACGGCTATGGCGGGTTCTCCACCATGGACCTGTGCGGCGACATTTCGGAATGGGGCTTCCGGCAGCCGGCGGCGAGCCGCCCTGCCCGTGGCGCGCCGGCCGGTGCGCGATCGCCGGAGGACGAACTTCGCGCAAAGCGGGAGCGCGCCGGCAACGCCATCCCGGCCGAGGCGCCTTACCAGCCGCACTTCGGCTTGACGCTGGTGAGCTGCCAGCAAGGCGACATCCGGCAAACGCCGCAAGGGTTGCAGGTTGACTCGCGCACCGGAACGCGGGAGATCGTGCTGCCGACGGACCGCAGTCCCCGCGAGCTGGTGCTCGACGAATTTCATGACGCCATCACGGCCACATGCCGTCCGTTGCACGACGGCCGCTGGGGGCTGGCGACGCTCGAACTGTGCCTCGCCGCGCTCGAGTCGTCCCGCACCGGCGTCGAAGTCCGCCTGCGCGAGCAGATTGCCGCATGATTCCAACGCAGACCAAGACAAGGAAAACACCATGGCAACCCTGACCCCCGACTTGGCACTGGTCGAGAAACTCGTTTCCGCCAACCGCATCCTGTACGACCAGGGCATCGTCGATGGCCTGGGCCATGTCAGCGTGCGTGACCCCAACGACGACGGCGTGTTCCTGCTGTCGTGCAACCGGGCGCCGGCGCTGGTGACGGCGCCGGACATCGTCTGCTACGACCTCGACGGGGAAGCTGTCTCTGCCGCGGCCGGGCGGCCCTACCTGGAGCGCTTCATCCACAGCGAGATCTACCGGGCCCGGCCCGACGTCATCGCCGTGGTGCACAGCCACTCGGCCAGCGTCATCCCCTTCGGCGTGACCGGCAACCGGCTGCGACCGGTCTATCACATGGCCGGCTTCCTGGGCAGCGGATCGTCGCACTTCGAGATCCGCGACCTGGCCGGCAACACCGACATGCTGATCCGCAATCGCGAATTGGGGCAGGCCCTGGCGCGTTCGCTGGCAGACACCAACTGCGTGTTAATGCGGGGCCACGGGTCCACGGTCGTCGGTGGTTCCGTCGAGCAGGTGGTGTACCGCGCCATCTATGCAGAGATCAATGCAAAGCTGCAGGCCCAGTCGCTGGCCATGGGCGAGGTGACCTACCTCACGCCCGAGGAAGCGGAAATGGCGGCTGCCGCGAACGACGGCCAGATCGGCCGCTCCTGGGACCTGTGGTGCCGCCGCATCGAGTCGCCGGGACACCAGCCGGCATGAATGTCCCCAAGGAGCTGCACATGAATCGAAAAGCCGCTCTCGTCCTCGGCCTCGGCTTCTTGCTGCAGGCCATCGCCGCGCCTGCATTGGCGCAGGCCTATCCTTCCCGGGCAGTCCGCATCATCGTTCCCTACGGCACCGGCGGCGGCTCGGACATTCTGGCGCGCCAGATCGGCGCCGGCCTGCAGGCCCTCTGGGGCCAGGGCGTGGTCATCGACAACCGGGCCGGCGCGTCGGGCAACATCGGCACCGAGGCCGTCGTCCGCTCCCCGGCGGACGGCTACACCTTGCTGCTGCAGAACAGCACGATGGTGGTGAGCCAGGCCGTCTCGGGCAAACTGAACTACGACGCCGAGAAAGACCTGACGCCCATCATGCTGCTCGGGATCACGCCGATCGCGCTCGCGGCCCACCCCAGTCTCCAGGTGGGCAACCTGAAGGAGCTGGTGGCCCATTCGAAAGCGCATCCCGGCACGCTGGCCTATGGCTCCTGCGGCATCGGCACGCCGCAGCACTTCGTCATGGAACTGGTGCGGCAGAAAGCCGGCTTCGACGCCAATCACGCGGCATACAAGGGCTGTGCGCCCGCGCTGGCCGACGTCCTTGGCGGCCAGATCCCGCTGGCCATCCTGAGCGCCAACCTGGTCGCCCCGCACGTCAGCGCCGGAAAGCTCGCTGCCGTCGGGGTCTCCACCAGGGCCAGGTATGCGCTGATGCGCGACACGCCGACCTTCGAAGAGCAGGGATTGAAGCCGCTCGACTTCTCGATCTGGTATGCCCTCATGGGCCCAGCAAAAATGCCACCGGGCGTCGTGGCGAAGATCTACGCGGACGTGCAGAAAATCATGGCTCAGCCCGACACCCAGGCCCGCCTGTCCAGCGCCGGCGTCGAACCGTATAGCGGCAACGGCGCCCAGCTCACGACGCTGATCCGCGACGACCTCGTGCGCTACACCGAAGTCGCGAAGTCGGCCAACATCAAGGCGGAGTAATTTGCGGCGGGCGCTGCAGCTGCCGGGCAGGGGTGATGGAGGCGCGATCCAGAGTCGAACTGGACTGGCCGGATTTGCAATCCGGTGCATAACCGCTTTGCTATCGCGCCGAAGCTGTGGTGTCTTTCCAGACCCAAGAAAAAGGGAAGCCTGAGCTTCCCTTTTTTAAAACTGGAGCGGGAAAAGAGTCTCGAACTCTCGACCTCAACCTTGGCAAGGTTGCGCTCTACCAACTGAGCTATTCCCGCATTTCGAGCCTCGAATTATAGCGC
>JACMQP010000491.1 GCA_014376915.1 Ramlibacter sp. | reverse complement strand
TGTCCGATATTTTTGATATAGAATCCTTTTCTTTCCTGAAATGCCCAGGTGGCGGAATTGGTAGACGCACTAGTTTCAGGTACTAGCGAGTAACATCGTGGGGGTTCGAGTCCCTTCCTGGGCACCAATCATAAAGCCGGCTTTGCCGGCTTTGTTTTGTGTGCAAGCACACGTGAAAGCCGCCGTCGATGGGCGGCTTTTTCTTTGGGTCATTTGCTGGCTCAGACCGGCACCGCCACAAGATCGTGACCCTGCGTGCCGACGATCCGCGCCTGCGTGAACTCGCCGACCTTGAGCTGCTTGCTGATCTTCTCCGGCGGCAGCAGTTTGACGGCACCGTCGATCTCCGGCGCGTCCGCGTACGAGCGGCCGACGCCGCCCTTGCGGCCGAGAGCCGGAGCGGAATCGACCAGCACCTGCATTGTCGCGCCAATGCGCTGGCGCAGCTTCTCGACAGAGACCTGTTCGGCCACCGCCATGAAGCGCGCCCGGCGTTCTTCCCTCAATTCCCTGGGCAGCATGCCCGGGATGTCGTTGGCGGCGGCGCCAGTCACCGGACTGTAGGCAAAGCAGCCGGCCCGGTCGATCTGCGCCTCGCGCACGAAGTCCAGCAGGTGCTGGAACTCTTCTTCGGTCTCGCCCGGGAAGCCGGCGATGAAGGTGCTGCGCACCACGAGCTGCGGGCAGCCTGCCCGCCAGCGCTGGATTCGCTCCAGGTTCTTCTCGCCGCTGGCTGGCCGCTTCATGCGGCGCAATACATCGGGGTGACTGTGCTGGAACGGCACGTCCAGGTAAGGCAGCACCTTGCCGGTCGCCATCAGCGGAACTACTTCATCCACAGATGGGTACGGGTAGACGTAATGCAAGCGGACCCATGCGCCGAACGGCTCGGCGATGTCGCCCAGGGCCTGCACCAGTTCCAGCATGCGGGTGCGAATCGGCTTGCCGTCGTAGAAGCCGGTGCGGTACTTCACGTCGACGCCATAAGCCGAGGTGTCCTGGCTGACCACCAGCAGTTCCTTCACGCCGCCCTCGAACAGCGCCCTCGCATCCTTGAGCACGTCGCCGATCGGACGCGACACCAGGTCGCCACGCATCGACGGGATGATGCAAAAGGTGCAGCGGTGATTGCATCCTTCGCTGATCTTGAGGTACGCGTAGTGGCGCGGCGTCAGCTTGATGCCAGCCACGCCGAACGAATTCCTGGCGGGGTCCGGCAGCAGGTCGATGAACGGGTCATGTGGCTTGGGCAGATTGGCGTGGACGGCGTCCATCACCTCCTGCGTCGCGTGCGGGCCGGTGACGGCGAGCACCGACGGGTGCATCTGGCGCACCAGGTTGCCGCCGCCCTCGCCCGCCTTCGCGCCGAGGCAGCCAGTCACGATCACGCGCCCGTTCTGTGCCAGCGCCTCGCCGATGGTGTCCAGGCTTTCCCTGACCGCGTCGTCGATGAAGCCGCAGGTGTTGACGATGACGAGGTCGGCGCCTTCGAACGTCTTGGAAGTCTGATAACCCTCGGCGCTCAGTTGCGTGAGGATCAGCTCGGAATCGGTCAGCGCCTTGGGGCAACCGAGGCTGACGAAACCGACTTTCGGAATTTTGGTGGCAGGGGACAGGACTTCGCTCATCCCGCTATTGTCCCAGAGCATCGCAATGGGTCCCGGATCAGGTCCGGGATGACCATTCGGTCACCTACCGCTTCAGGCCGAATGCACCGAGCATCTGCTCCTGCATCTTGTCGAACATGGTCTTGGACTGCTCGACGTAGTTGCCCATCATTCCCTGGATCAGCGGGTTCTGCATGTTGATGAACTGAGCCCATATTTCCGGCGAGACGGTCTTGGACTGCTCTGCCAGTTTGGCCTGGATGTCGGTGAAGGCCTGGACGTTCTTCTCGAGGTAGCTGCCCATGAAGCCCTGCGCCGAGTGACCGTAGAAGCGGATGATGTTGGCCAGCGCGACCTCGCTGAACATCGGTGCGCCGCCGGCTTCCTCGTCCAGGATGATCTGCAGCAGGATGCTGCGCGTCAGGTCTTCGTTGGTCTTGGCATCGCGCACCACAAACGGCTCGCTGTCCATCACCAGGTGCTTCACGTCGGCCAGCGTAATGTAGGTCGACGTGTCGGTGTCGTAGAGCCTGCGGTTGGGATATTTCTTGACGACGCGCTGCGCCGGCTTGGCCACGGTGGCTTTCTTGGTTTGCACTGGGGAACTCCTGGTCGCCGCGTGGCGCTCGGCCCGCCGCGTCTATCTATTGCAGTGCAACACATTCTAGGGAGCGACATGCCGGCTTCTGGCAAGGTTAACCCCTAGGTTCCGCGATCGGCACTGACGTGCGAGGCAGCAGGCTGAAGATGCCCTCGTCGGCCAGCGCGGAGAACTGCCGACCCAGCACCTCGACGATCTTCTGCATGGCCGGCGAGGTCCGGTTTTCCGGCGGCATTGCGATCACCAGCAACCGGTGCAGATTCGCATCGGCGATATGGAACGCATCGAGCCTGCCGGCGCGGATGTCTTCCTGGTACGTGGACACGGGCATCACCGTCACGCCCCGGCCACGGGCGACGATGCGGCGAATCGCTTCCACCGAATCGATCTCCGTGCCGGCCGCAAGCTGCTTGCCGAGTTTGCGCAACTGGTCGTCGACGACAGTCCGGAAACCCGAGGTCACCAGCAACGGCGTGCGACACAGCTCGTCGAGGGTATAGAACGGCTGGATGCCCCGCACGCCCGGCGCGGTCACCACCACCACTTCCTCCGACACGGCCGGTTCCAGCCGCAGGCCGGAAACCCGTGGCGGATTGGTCAGCACCGCGACGTCGATCCGTCCGGACAACAGCGGCTCTAGCATCACGGAGCTGAAGCCCTCGACGACCTTGAGCGCGACGTCCGGAAAGTCACGGTGGACCTGCTCCAGGCAACCTGGCGCGATGATCGGCGCCAGCGTCGGCGACAGGCCAAGGGTCACGGCGCCCTCGACCGCCGCCTGGTTGCTGATTTCGCTGCGGGCCGACTCCAGTTCGCGCAGGATCCGGCGGGCCCGGCCAAGGAACTGCTGACCGGCCGGGGTCAGCTGGATGCCCCGCGGCAGGCGTACGAACAGCGCAGCGCCCAGTTCCTGCTCGATATTCTGGAGCTTGCGCGAGAGCGCGGACTGCACGATGCCCAGCTCCGCCGAAGCCCGGGTGATGTTGCCCAGTTCGGCGGTCCAAATGAAGCACTTCAGTGCGCGAATATCCATGGGGAGTTCCGGGGCCTGAGCAGCCATGCCGAACCGGCATGGCTGCGATGAAAACAAAGCGTTGGTGCGCATCTTACAAACTGTGGAACATCCATCGATCCCAAATCGAACGGAGTCAAGCATGCAAAAAATAGAAGTCGCCGTGATCGGCACCGGCTGGTGCGGTGGCATTCGCGCCGAGGCGCTGGCCCGCCATGCCATGGTCAAGGCCCTGCACATCGCCGAGGTCAGGCCCGAGCGACTGCGCGAAATGGCTGGCAAAACCCAGGCCGCCACCGCAACTTCCGACTGGCAGGACATCGCCCGCAACCCCGCCATCGCGGCGGTCTACATTTCGGCCACCCCAGAAACCACCCACTATCCAATGGCCCGGGCCTGCCTGCTTGCCGGCAAGCACGTCTTCCTGGAAAAGCCGATCGCCATGACGCTGGCGGAAGCCGACGAACTGATCAGCATCGCGCGCAAGGGCAAGCTCAAGTTCACGATCGGCTATTCGCAGCGCTTCAACACCAAGTTCGCCTACGTGCGCCGCAGCGTGCGCGACGGCTCCATCGGCACCCCGGTGAGCGTGCTGGTGTCGCGCCACATCAGCCGCAGCCTTGGCAGCAAGATCACGGGCCGCACCAAGCTGTCACCGGCCGCGATGGAGTCCACGCATGACCTGGACTTCGTGCTGTGGTGCCTGGAGCCGGCCAAGCCGGTGCGGGTCTACTCGCAGAACAACTACGGCGCGCTGAAGGCGGCCACCGGCGCCGAGGTGCCGGACCTGCAATGGATCAACGTCACCATGGACAGTGGCGTTTCCTTCGTGGTCGGCGGCGGCTGGAGCCTGCCCCCCGGCTATCCGAACTTCTCGACCACCTGGATCGAGATGATCGGCACCGACGGCGCCGTGTTCGTGGACGACAGCCACCGCGACGTCGTGATCAACACAATGAAATCCGGCATGCAGCTTCCGATGTCGTCCATGCCGGGCGAACAGGTGGAACACGTCTATGCCGGTCCCATGGCCGCCGAGACGCTGCACTTTCTCGAAGCGGTGGTGCGCGACGAAGAGGTGATGGTGACCCCGGAGCACGCCCGCATGGTGATGGAGGTGTACATCGCCGCCGATCTCTCGGCGGAAACCAACATGCCGGTGAACCTGCCGCTGGCGGCGGCCGATCCGGCCCGCATCCTGCGCGCGGCTTGAATGGATCGCATGTTGAACGTCGCTATCGTCGGCCTGGGCTGGTGGGGCCGCAATATCGTGGGCCAGCTGAAAGGCAATTCCGTCCTGCGGCCCGTGCTGCTGGTCGATGTGAACGCGCAGGCCGGCGGCGAATTCGCGCGCAGCGAGGGGATCGCTTTCGAAACCG
>JACMQP010000490.1 GCA_014376915.1 Ramlibacter sp. | reverse complement strand
TCCGCATAAGCCGGAACCACGCCGAACGCATGCTCGGTGCCTTGCACCTTGCCTTCGATGCGGTCGATCATCCACTTCAGAACGCGCATGTTCTCGCCGTAGCCGGGCCAGATGAACTTGCCGTCCTCGCCCTTGCGGAACCAGTTGGTGGTGTAGATCTTCGGCAGCTTCGCGCCGGTGGCGGCGAGTTTCGCGCCCAGGTCCAGCCAGTGCTGGAAGTAATCCGACATGTTGTAGCCGGTGAACGGCAGCATCGCGAACGGATCGCGCCGCACCACGCCGACCTGGCCGACGATGGCTGCGGTGGTTTCGGAGCCCATGGTCGCGGCCATGTAGACGCCCTCGACCCAGTCGCGCGCTTCGGTCACCAGCGGCACGGTGGTGGAGCGGCGGCCACCGAAGATGAAGGCGTCGATCGGCACGCCCTCGGGGTCGTCCCAGGCCGGGTCCAGCGCCGGGTTGTTGATCGCGGCCACAGTGAAGCGCGAGTTGGGATGAGCGGCCTTGGCGCCCGTTTCCTTGGCGATCTCCGGCGTCCAGTCCTTGCCCTGCCAGTCGATGGCGTGCTTCGGCGCCGGGCCCATGCCTTCCCACCAGACGTCGCCGTCGTCGGTCAGCGCGACGTTGGTAAAGATCACGTCCTTGTGGAGACTGGCCATGCAGTTGGGGTTGGTCAGCGTGTTGGTGCCCGGTGCCACGCCGAAGTAGCCGGCCTCGGGATTGATCGCATACATCCTGCCGTCGACATGGGGCTTGATCCAGGCGATGTCGTCGCCGATGGTCGTTACCTTCCAGCCGTCGAAGCCCTGGGGCGGAACCAGCATCGCGAAATTGGTCTTGCCGCAGGCCGACGGGAACGCGGCGGCGACGTGGTATTTGTGGCCTTGCGGAGTGGTCACGCCCAGGATCAACATGTGCTCGGCAAGCCAGCCCTCGTCACGTCCCATGGTGGAGGCGATGCGCAGCGCAAAGCACTTCTTGCCCAGCAGCGCGTTGCCGCCGTAGCCGGAGCCGTACGACCAGATCTCGCGGCTTTCGGGGTAGTGGACGATGTACTTGGTCTTGTTGCAGGGCCAGGCCACATCCTTCTGGCCCGGCTCTAGCGGCGCGCCCACGGTGTGCAGGCACGGCACGAACTTGCCATTGACGCCGAGCACGTCGTAAACGGCTTTTCCCATTCGGGTCATGATCTTCTGGCTGACCGCAACATAGGAGCTGTCGGTCAGCTCGATGCCGATGTGGGAAATATGCGAGCCCAGCGGGCCCATCGAGAACGGCACCACGTACATGGTGCGGCCGCGCATGCAGCCGTCGAACAGCGGCTGGAGTGTCTTGCGCATCTCGGCCGGGTCGGTCCAGTTGTTGGTCGGGCCCGCGTCTTCCTTGCGCTGCGAGCAGATGAAGGTGCGGTCCTCGACCCGGGCCACGTCGGACGGGTCGGAGCGCGACAGGAAAGAGTGCGGACGCTTGGCCGGATCGAGCCGGATGAAGGTGCCGGCGTCGACCAGCTGCTGGGCCAGCCGGTCGTATTCCTCTTCGCTGCCGTCGCACCAGTAGAGACGCTCGGGCTTGCACAGTGCCACCATGTCGGCGACCCAGGCGATCAGCCTGGCGTTCTTGACATAGGCTGGAGCATTGAGGTTCAGCCCCTGCATCACGGGTAAGTTCATTGGAAAGCTCCTGAGGATGAAAAAAACGTCTTTTCAAAGGAGCTCGTGGGCGGGCCTGAGAGCAGCCTTTGAAAAAACGGCTTCGCGTCTCAGTCGGCGGGCGGTGTCGCGGGGTGGGCAACAGCTGGGGAGTGAAGGGTGCTTCACAGTCCGCGGGTCGGCTGGGATGACAATTTTATGAATGCGACCTGTATCTTGGCGGCTGGGATGGGTAAAAACAATGCAAAACTTGCATAGGGTTATGCGCCGGCGTGAAGCGCTTGCGGTGGTCGGCGCCCGGCGCAGCCCGGGCCGGCATCACGGCCCTGTTGCTCGCACTCGCACCGCCAGTGGTGCAGCGCGAGCGGCGTGCAATCCTGCCCGCCGACCTGCACGCGCCGTTGCGCCAGCGCCTGGTGGTGCTCGAGCTTGCACGCGACACGGCCCGTCGGATTTTTCCCCACCCGCAGTCCGCGCCGGCACGGGAGCGGCTGCGACGTCACGGCTTCGACCTGCCCTGAGGTCACAATCGCGGCCATGGATTGGCAAGCCGCCCGTGTCTCCCTGCTGCTGGCCGCGTTGACGGCGGCGCTGCTGCTCCCGCCCGGCATTGCATTGGCGCGCTGGCTGGCCTTGACGCGGTGGCGCGGCAAGCCGCTGGCCGAGGCGCTGCTCATGCTGCCCTTGCTGTTACCGCCCACCGTGATCGGCTTCTACCTGCTGCTGGCGTTCGGCCAGGCCTCGCCGCTGGGCGCCTGGCTGGCGGCCCATTTCGACCTGCGGCTGGTGTTCAGCTTCGAGGGCCTGCTGCTGGCCAGCCTGCTCGTCAACCTGCCGTTCATGGTGCAGCCGATCCAGCGCGCCTTCGCCGCCATCCCGCACAGCCTGCGCGAAGCGGCCTGGGTCTCTGGCCTGAGCGCCTGGCGTACTTTCGTCAAGATCGAGTTGCCGCTGGCCTGGCCAGGGCTGCTGGCCGGTGTTGCACTGACGGCCGCCCACACCGTCGGCGAATTCGGTGTCGTCTTGATGGTCGGCGGCAGCATCCCGGGCCAGACCCGCACGCTGAGCATCGCCATCTACGACCGGGTGCAGGCCTTCGACACAGCGAGCGCTCACGCAATGGCGCTGGCACTGGTGCTGTTTTCGGTGCTGGCGGTGGCGCTGGTGTTCGCGGCGGACCGCCAGCGACCGCTGCAGGAACGCTAGCCGGTGATGGGCAAACTGGCGCTGGAGTTGAGTAACGAGCAGCCGATGCGGCTGCAGGCGCAGTTCGACTGCGCGCCGGGGGAGCTGGTGGCGCTGGTCGGTCCCTCCGGCAGCGGCAAGAGCAGCTTGCTGCGCGCGGTCGCCGGATTGCTGGACGCGCGCACCCTGCGTGGGCGCATCACTCTGGGCGAGCAGTGCTGGTTCGACAGCGGGCGCGGCGTGAACCTGGCGCCGCAGGACCGGCGGGTCGGACTGGTATTCCAGCACTACGCACTGTTTCCGCACCTGACGGCGATGCAGAACGTCGCCATCGGGACGCCGGACCTGGCGGCTGGCCGCCTCGATGCCCTGTTCCAGCGGCTGGGCCTGCTGGGGCTGGAGCAGCGGCGACCGGCCCAGCTTTCGGGCGGCCAGCAGCAGCGCGTGGCCCTGGCCCGCGCCCTCGCCCGCGATCCGGGCGTGCTGCTGCTGGACGAGCCGTTTTCAGCCGTGGACGCGCCGGCCCGGCAGGCGCTTTACCGCGAGCTGGCGACTTTGCGCGAGGGGCTGGCGACGCCGATCGTGCTGGTCACCCATGACCTTTCCGAGGCGCGCCGGCTGGCCGACCGGGTGGTGATCCTCGACGCCGGCCGCAGCTTGCAGACCGGCACGCCAGCGCATGTGTTTGCCAGCCCGCGCAATGCTCGCGTCGCGGAACTGGTGGGCATCCAGAACCATTTCAAGGGCTGCTTTCGCAAAGACCAGCCGGGCTGGGCGCGGCTGGCCTGGGGCGACGACACGCAGGCGCCCGTGCAGCTGAAGGTGGTGGACAAGGACCGGATCGAAGACGGTGCCGCCGTCACCTGGGTGATCGCCGGCGAGGGCATCGAGGTGTCGGCCGATCGCGCTCACTTGGAAGACGGCGCTGACGGCAACCGGCTGCGCTGCGAAATCGTGGAATTGCTGGCGCTGGGCGAGACTAGCCTGTGCACCTTGCGGCCGGAGGGCGTGCGGGCCGACCGGGTGACGCTGAACCTGCCGGCCGCGCAGCTGCGATCGCTGGGGCTGGCGCGTGGCAGCTGGCTGCAGCTGGCCATCGCGCCCGAAGCGGTGCACATCATGCCGCTGCGCTCACAGGACCGGCGGCAACCGGCTGGTCAGGCCATGTAGACGGCGATGAAGGCGAGCATAAAGATCAACACGCCACCGACGATGGGCAGCACGATCGGCACGGCATGGATGATGTTCTCGACCGGGTCGTGGGGGACGGCTTCGTCGGCGTGGCTCTCGCTGGGGACTGGGTTGGACATGATGGTTCCTGACGGATTCGGTTTGATCGCCCGATTTTAGCCGCCGGTCGCGCCCCGGATGTCGATCTCACCGAAGGCAGGCGACTTCCCCGGCGCGGACGATCCGGGCCTGCACCAGCGCGTTCTGCCCGGCCAGCGCGGCCGGCAGGATGTGGCTGGTCACTTTTGTTCCGCGGCGCTGAAGCCGGCCTCATGCAGCGCATCGAGCACCGCGGCGATGTGCTCTCGTCCGCGGGTCTGCAGCACCAGCTCAATCTCGACGTTTTGCGCCGCCAGGGTGGTGAAGGCGCGCTGGTGGTGCACCTCGTCGATGTTGCCGCCGGCGTCGGCGACTGTCGCGGTGATCTTCGCCAGGGATCCCGGCACGTCGCGCGCGCTGACCCGGATCCGCGCCAGCCGGCCGGCACGCACCATGCCGCGCTCGATGATCGCCGCCAGCAGCAGCGGGTCGATGTTTCCGCCGCCAAGCACCAGGCCGACTTTCTTGCCGCGGAAGCGTTGCGGCTCCTTCAGCAGCGCGGCCAGGCCGGCCGCGCCAGCGCCCTCGACCAGCGTCTTTTCGATCTCCAGCAGCATTACGATCGACTGCTCGATGTCGCCCTCGTCGACCAGCACGATGTCGTCGACGAGTTTCTCGATGATGGCCTGCGGCACAAGCCCCGGCGTGCCGACTGCAATGCCCTCGGCGATGGTGCTGGCGCCCTGCGGCAGGACCTGGTGTTTGACGGCGTTGAACATGTTCGGAAAGCGCAGCATCTGCACGCCGACCACCTCGATTCCCGGCTTCAGCGCCTTGGCGGCCACCGCGATGCCCGCGATCAGCCCGCCGCCGCCGATGGCCACCACCAGCGTGTCCAGCTCCGGCACGGCGTCCAGCATCTCCAGCCCGACGGTTCCCTGGCCGGCGACCACCGCTTCGTCGTCGTAGGGATGGATAAAAGTCAGGCACTGCTCCTGCGCCAGTGCCATGGCGTGGCTGCGGGCCTCGTCCAGCGTGTCGCCGTGCAGCACGATCTCGGCGCCGAAGCTGCGGGTGCCTTCCACTTTCACGCTGGGCGTGAAACGCGGCATCACGATCACGGCGCGCATGCCGAGCCGCTGCGCGTGATAAGCCACGCCTTGCGCATGATTGCCCGCGCTCATGGCGATCACGCCGCGCTCGCGTTCGACCGGCGTCAGTTGCGCCAGCTTGTTACAGGCGCCGCGCTCCTTGAACGACGCGGTGAACTGCAAATTCTC
The DNA here is from genome assembly GCA_014376915.1 of Ramlibacter sp. Next base: position 8,931 of record JACMQP010000490.1, on the reverse strand, counting down.
GAACTTCAGGAAGATCTGTGCGCCGGTGATCCTGGAAAGGGTGCGGGATTCGACGCAAGGCGTGACCAGCACCTGGCCCAGCAGTCGCTGCGCTGCCTGACGGATGTCGGTGAGCTCGATCATGAGGCGGCATTGTGAAGGTAAAGGACGGGCATCGTCCAGCAGCCCCCACAGCCCCTGTCTTCCATGTAGCATCAGAGCGCGTTGTTGTCAGCAAGCCCCGTTTGGTGGCTGGAGGCATTGAGATGGTCAGGCGTTCGGTTGATGCGCAGGTACTGCCCTCGCCCGGGTTGAAAGACGCACCGGTGCTGGACTTGATGTGCTCGCATTTCGTGCTGACGCTGGCCGCCAAGCAGGGCGGCAAGTTCAACGTGCGGCGCGACCTCAATGGACTGCTATCGCTGGCCGGCCGGCACCTGGTGTGGCCGGCACCGGCGCTGGGCCGCCTGCGCGAATTCCTCAGCCGCCGCTGCAAGGACAACGAGTTCTGGCGCGGCCATGAGCAGCTCGACGCGCGTGAGTTCCTCGAGCGGCATGGCGTCTGGCGCGGCCCCTACGAAGAAGGCACGCTCTTCTTCTATCTCGACGAACACGCCAAGGACCAGCCCAAGGATCTGCTGTCGGTGCTGGCCGTCACCGGCGATTGGCTGACACAAGCGCTGAAGAAACATTCCACGCTGGTCGAAAAGAACATCGACGCGCTCTCCGGCTTGCTGCAGTTGAACAAGGCCGAGCGCGCGCTGCTGCTGTACGGCACGCTGGCCCGCTATCAGCGCGACCTGCGCAGCATCCTGGTGGAGTTCAAGGTGAACAACGCGCCGGAAGCCTATGCCGCGATCGCCGAGATCGCCGGCGTCAACGCCGCCGAGGTCGGCGAGGCGCTGCGCGCGGGCTCGCGTCTGGAGCGCATCGGGCTGGTGGAAAACCTGATCTCCGAGCACAACATCACCGACCTGGCCGATCTGATGAAGGTCAGCGAGAAGCTGCCTCCCGTCCTGATGCGCGAGTACCGTGACCAGAACGAGTTGATGGCGGTGTTCACGCGGCCCTCAACCAAGACGGCGCTGGGCCTGACGGATTTCAGTTTCGTCGAAGAAGACACGCAGGTGCTGTGTTCGCTCTTGAGCAATGCCGTGGCGCGCAAGGAGCCGGGCGTCAACGTCCTGCTGTACGGCCCGCCTGGCACCGGCAAGACCGAACTGGCCAAGGTGGTGGCGCAGGCTTGCGGGCTGGAGCTGTTCGAGGTGGAATATGCGGACCGGGACGGCAATTCGCTGAGCGGCCGCGACCGCTACCGCTCGCTGCAGATCGCACAAGTGTTCCTCAAAGGTAGCGCACAGGCCGCGTTGCTGTTCGACGAAGTGGAAGACGTGTTCCCGCCGATTTCCAGCGAGGCCGCGCAGCTGATGGCACGCGCCGAACAGGTGGTCGCACCGGGCAGCAACAGCGTCAGCGGCAAGGCCTGGGTGAACCAGATCCTGGAATCGAACGCCGTGCCGACCATCTGGGTCACCAACCGCATCGAGCAGATCGATCCGGCGTTCCGCCGCCGCTTCGCCTACCACCTGGAGCTGAAGTCGCCGCCGCCCGGCGCGCGCGAAGGGCTGGTGCGCAAGACGCTCGAAGGCACTCCGGTGTCGAACGAATTCATCGCCAGGCTGACCGAACGCAAGGGCCTGACGCCGGCGCAGATCCGCACCGCGGTGCGCTTCGCCGGCCTGGCGAGCTCGGACAAGGCAAGCATGGAAAGCCTGATCGAGCGCCAGCTGAAAAACTCCGACCAGGCGCTGGGTCACCTGCCGCAGGACCGGCGCGCGCGCCGCAGCGTCACCACCTACGACCTGGAAATGCTCAATGTGGAAAGCCGGTTCGAGCTACCCCGGATCGTTGCAGCGTTGCAGGCCCGCGGCCACGGCACATTGTGTTTCTACGGCGCGCCCGGCACCGGCAAGACGGCGCTGGCCGAGCACATCGCGAAGAGCCTGGAGCAGCCGCTGCTGATCAAGCAGGCCAGCGACCTCATGAGCAAGTTCGTCGGCGAGACCGAGCAGAACATGGCGGCGATGTTCCGCGAGGCCGAGAACGAGATGGCCGTGCTGCTGCTCGACGAGGCTGACAGTTTCCTGCAGGACCGGCGCGGCGCCCAGCGCAGCTACGAAGTGACCGAGGTCAACGAGATGCTGCAGGGCATGGAGCGCTTCGCCGGCATCTTCATCTGCACCACCAACCTGCTCGATCGCATCGACCAGGCGGCGCTGCGCCGCTTCACGTTCAAGATCAAGTTCCGGCCGCTGACGGCGCAGCAGCGCGAGAAGATGTTCGTCACCGAAGCGCTGGCCGGCGATGCGGCGTTGCTGACGCCCGAGATCGGCGCTCGCCTGGCCAGGCTCGATCAGCTGTGTCCCGGCGACTTCGCGGCGGTGAAACGCCAGGTCGACATCCTGGCGGCCGAATTCAGTGCGGCCGAATTCCTCGACCAGCTCGAAGCGGAGCACCGGCTCAAGCCCGAGGTGAGGGAAGCGCGCAATATCGGCTTCCTTCGGTAGGATCAAAGGGGGTTTCCCCCGGCCCGTGGGCTGGCGACCCGCTGCTAGACTTTGTCGCGATGAGCTCATCAGAAAGGGCAAGGTTGTCCATCGATCAAGGCAATGCCGGCGCAGCCCGGACCGGCGCGCGCCATCGGCTCGCGGCTTTTTCCACCCTGGCGGCCCTGGTGCTCGCCGGTTGCGGCGGCGGCGGCAGTTCCGGCCCGGCGCCAGCGCCAGTGCCCGAGGCGACTACGCCAGTCCCGGCATCAGCGGCGCCGGCGGCCGCGCCCGCACCCTCGCCAGCGCCGGCACCGGCACCGGCACCGGCACCAGCCCCGATCCCCGCGCCGGCTCCGCTGCCCGCTGACGTCATCCAGAGTTCCGCACTGTCGGCCAACTTCTGCGCCGCGCCGCGCACCGGTATCGATCCGTCCACTGGCCGCGCCTATGCCGACAAGCCCGGCACTCTGGCACAGGAAAAGGACTGGGTACGCGCCTGGATCGACGAGACCTACCTCTGGTACGACGAGATTCCCGACACACTACGCGCTGCAACCTACAGTACACCGCAGGCTTTCTTCGACGCGCTGCGCACGCCGGCGCTCACGCCATCGGGCCGGGCGCGCGACCGCTTCCACTTCATGTATCCCACCAACGTCTGGCGGGCGCTGAGCCAGTCGGGCATCGAGGCCGGCTACGGCTTCGAGCTGTCGATCGTGAAGTCGCAGGTTCCGCGCGATGTGCGGGTGGCTTACACCGAGCCGGGAACGCAGGCGGCGCAGGCCGGCATCGGCCGCGGCGCCAAGGTGGTCGGCGCCGACGGCGTCGACGTGGTGAACAGCAAGACGGTGGATGTGCTGAACGCGGCGCTGTTCCCGACCGCGGCGGGCCAGTCCCACACACTCGTGCTGCAGCAGCTCGATGGCAGCCTGCGCACTGTGACGTTGATGTCGGAGCAGGTCACCAAGACGCCGGTCCAGAACGTGAGGACGCTCGACACCACCACCGGCAAGGTCGGCTACCTGCTGTTCAACGATCACGTCGCGACGTCGGAGTCGCAATTGATCGCCGCCATGGCCAGACTCAAGGCCGACGGCGTGCAGGACCTGGTGCTGGACCTGCGCTACAACGGCGGCGGCCTGCTCGATATCGCCTCCGAACTGGCGTACATGGTCGCCGGGCCGTCCCGGACCGCCGGCGCGGTGTTCGAGAAGCTCCAGTTCAACCGCAAGAACCCGTTCCAGGTCACCGAGGCGCAGACTGCCACGCCCTTCCATTCGACCAGCTTGGGCTTCTCGACCCCGGCCGGCCAGGCCTTGCCGCAACTCGGACTGTCGCGGGTGACGGTGTTGTCCGGCCCCGACACCTGCTCGGCCAGCGAATCGGTGATCAACGGCCTGCGCGGCGTCAACGTGCAGGTGACGCAGATCGGCGGTACCACCTGCGGCAAGCCCTACGGCTTCATCCCGCGCGACAACTGCGCCACCACCTACTTCGCGATCCAGTTCAAGGGCGTGAACAACCAGAACTTCGGCGACTACACCGACGGCCTGGCACCGACCTGCACCGTGGGCGACGACTTCAGCCGCCCGCTCGGCGACCCGGCCGAAGGGCGGCTGGCCGCCGCCCTCGCCTACCGCGTGACCGGCATCTGCCCGGCGGTGTCGGCGTCCGTGCTGCAGGCCAGCGTTGCCGGCGGCGACGGCGAGCCTTTGGTCTCCGGCAAGTCGCCGGCCCGCAACAGCCGCCTGCTGCGCGACGCCGCAATGCCGCGCCGCTGACGGTCCGGCCCCTATACTCGCTCGACCAGTTCATCAGTCGAGGTTCTATGTTGGTTGGCGACGGCAATCACGATGCATGCGGCCCTGCCGCCTCCCTGCGATACGGCGCGGTGATCGCGGCAGTCGCGGTCCTGCTGCTGGCGGGCTGCGGCGGCGGCGGCGGTTCCACCGGCCTGACGGTCCCGGCTTCGGCGGGCCAGCCCGATTCGACGCCGTCGACGCTCCCCGACACGATCCAGAGGTCGGACCTGTCGGCCAATGTGTGCGCAGCGCCCCGCACCGGCATCGACCCGGCCACCGGCCGGCCCTATCCGGACCGCCAGGGCACCTACGCCGACGAAAAGAAGTGGGTCCGGGCCTGGATCGACGAAACCTACCTCTGGTACGACGAGATTCCGTCCACAATCCGCGCCGTCAACTACGCGACGCCCCAGACGATGTTCGCGGACCTCCGCACGCCCGCGCTCACGCCCTCGGGCAAGCCGCGCGACCAGTTCCACTTCATCTATCCGACGCCGGTCTGGCGGGCGCTGAGCCAGTCGGGCATCGAGGCAGGCTACGGTTTTGAGCTCTCGATCGTCAAGTCGCAGGTGCCGCGCGAAGTGCGGGTTGCCTACACCGAGCCGGGCAGTCCGGCGGCGGCGGCCGGCATCGCCCGCGGCGCCAGGGTCGTGATGGTCGACGGCGTCGACGTGGTCGCCAGCCAGAGTGTGGATGCGTTGAACACCGCATTGTTCCCGACGGCGGCTGGCCAGGCCCACACTTTCCGGCTGCTCGAACTCGATGGCAGCCAGCGCACAGTGACGCTGACCTCCGCGCAGATCACCAAGACCCCGGTCCAGAACGTGCAGACGCTGCTGACCCCCACCGGCAGGGTCGGCTACCTGCTGTTCAACGACCATGTGGCGACCTCGGAGGCGCTGCTGGTCGCGGCCGTCACGCAGCTCAAGGCCGCCGGCGTTCAGGACCTGGTGCTGGACATCCGCTACAACGGCGGGGGGCTGCTGGCCATCGCCAGCGAATTGGCCTACATGGTCGCCACCCGGGAGGCGACCACCGGCAAGGTGTTCGAGCAGCTGCAGTTCAACGCCAAAAATCCGTTCCAGCTGACCGAAGCCGACACCATCACGCCGTTCTATGCCAAGAGCCTGGGCTTTTCGGGGACGGCCGACCAGGCGCTGCCCCAACTGGGCCTGTCGCGGGTGACGGTGCTCACCGGGCCGGGAACCTGCTCGGCCAGCGAGGCCATCATCAACGGGCTGCGCGGCGTCAACGTCCAGGTCAACGTGATCGGCAATTCGACCTGCGGCAAGCCCTATGGTTTCCTGCCGCAGGACAACTGCGGTACGACCTACTTCGCGATCCAGTTCAAGGGTGTCAACAACCAGGGCACCGGCGACTACGCCGACGGAATCGCGTCGACCTGCACGGTGGCGGACGACTTCAACCACCAGCTCGGCGACCCGGCCGAAGGCAGGCTGGCTGCGGCGCTGAGCTTCCGCGCCACCAGCACCTGCCCGGCAGTTCCCACGGCACTGGCCATGAGCAGCCTGCAGGGCGGCACGGGCGAGCCTCTGCTCTCCGGCAAGTCGCCGGCGCGGACCGGCCGCATGCTGTCGTCCCGATCGCTCACTCCCCGCTGACGCCGGAGACCACGCGCAGCACGTCTTCGCCGTAGGCTTCCAGCTTCTTGGCGCCCAGGCCGCTCACGCCCTGCAGCTCGCGCAGGGTGCCGGGCGCCAGCGCCGCGATCGCGGCCAGAGTGGCGTCATGGAAGATCACGTAGGCCGGCAGGTTGTGGGCGCGTGCCACCTCCGCCCGCCACGCCTTCAGGGCGGCGAAGCGGACCTGGCTGTCGGCCGTCAGGGCCGCCGCCGCGGCTGACGGCGCACCGCTGGCACTGCGGCCGGAGCGGCTGCTGCGTCGCCGCTCGGTCGGCATCAAGACCGATTCGCGTAGCCGAACCAGCGTCTCGCCCTTCAGCACGCCGCGCGAGCCTTCGGTCAGCTGCAATGTGTTGAAGGCTTGTGCGTCCACCGCGAGGGCGCCGGTGGCGATCAACTGGCGCAGCACACCGCGCAACTGGGCCTCGCTGAATTCCGCGCCCAGGCCGAAAGTGGTGAGCGACTGGTGACCGAACTGCGTCACCTTCTCGGTCGCCTTGCCGCGCAGGATATCCATGATGTGCCCGGCGCCGAAGCTGATGCCGCTGGCATGCTGGACCCGGTAAACGGTGGACAGCAGCTTGCGTGCGGCGTCGGTGCCGTCCCAGATCTGCGGCGGCGTGACGCAGTTGTCGCAGTTGCCACAGGGCGTCGACTTTTCGCCGAAGTAACCCAGCAGGCGAACGCGCCGGCAGTCGGTCGCCTCCGCCAGCGCCAGCAGCGCGTCGAGTTTGCCGCGCATCACCTGCTTGAATTCCTCGCCGGCGGGGCTCTCGTCGATCATGCGCCGCTGGTTGACCACGTCCTGCAGGCCGTATGCCATCCACGCATCCGCGGGCAAGCCGTCGCGGCCGGCGCGGCCCGTTTCCTGGTAGTAGCCTTCGATGTTCTTGGGCATGTCGAGGTGGGCGACGAAGCGCACGTCAGGCTTGTCGATGCCCATGCCGAAGGCGATGGTCGCGGCCATCACGATGCCCTCTTCGCGCAGGAACCGGTCCTGGTGGCGCTGGCGCATGTCGGCATCGAGCCCGGCGTGGTACGGCAGCGCGGTGATGCCTTGGCCGCTCAGCGTCCGCGCGATCTCCTCGACGCGCTTGCGCGACTGGCAATAGACGATGCCGGCCTCGCCGGCGTGGTCGCGCTCGATGAACCGCAGGAGTTGCAGCGTGGCGTCGTTCTTCTCGACGATCGTGTAGCGGATGTTGGGCCGATCGAAGCTGCTGACGAACTGGCGTGCCTGCTCCAGCTGCAGCCGCTCGACGATGTCCTCGCGCGTGATCGCATCGGCCGTCGCCGTCAGCGCCACCCGCGGCACGCCGGCATAGCGCTCGTGCAGCACTGTCAGAGCGCGGTACTCGGGACGAAAGTCGTGGCCCCACTGGCTCACGCAATGCGCTTCGTCGATGGCGAACAGGCTGACCTGGCCGCGTTCGTACATGGAATCGAGCAGCGCCAGGAAGCGCGGCGTCGTCACCCGTTCCGGCGCGGCGTAGAGCAGCGTGATCTCGCCGCGCTGCATCCGCTTTTCGACCGCGTTTGCCTGTTCGCCGGTCAGCGTGGAATTGAGGAAGTCCGCTTCGACGCCGGCCTCGTGCAGCGCGCCGACCTGGTCGTGCATCAACGCGATCAGCGGCGACACCACGATCGCCACGCCGTGGCCGGCCTGCTGGCGGGCGATGGCGGGGATCTGGTAGCACAGCGACTTGCCGCCGCCGGTGGGCATCAGCACCAGCGCGTCGCCTCCGGCGACCACATGGTCGACGATGGCCGCCTGCGGACCGCGGAACTGCTCGTAGCCGAAGACTTCGTGCAGGATGGTGCGGGGCGAAGCGCCGGAGAGGACGGGTGTCGGGGACAGGGCTTGGGTCATTGGTCGGAATCCGCGGCGCGGGACTCCCCTATTGTCGGGGACGGCGGGGTCGCCTCAGGCCGGCGGCTGCAATTGCCCCGCCACGGCGGCGGCCGCGGTGCGGGTTTCCACGCCAAGTTTTTCGAAGATATGTTCCAGGTGCTTGTTGACCGTGCGCGGACTCATTCCCAGGATGTCCGCGATGTCGCGGTTGGTCTTGCCCTTCGCCAGCCAGGACAGAACCTCGGCCTCGCGCGGCGTGAGAGCCACCGGCGGGACCCGCGCGGCTGGCGTCACGCCCGCCGCCTCCACGTTCAGCAGCAGCATCGCCTCGGCAAAACCGCTCTGTCCCATATGGCGCGCCATCAGCCTGCTGCCATCGGGCAGCGCCTTGACTGCGCCGCCGTTCGCCGCCGCGGCGGCCAGCCAGCTGCCCGCCGGGTCCGCGGCATCGTCGTCGCCGAAAGCGCTTTCCAGCCAGCGCTTGGCCTGGGGCGAGCGCCATGCCACGCGCTGCCGGCCGTCCAGTACCACCGCGCCCATGCCCGCCACGTCCACCGCTTCGCGCGCCAGCCGGGTGGCGCGCGCATTGCGCACATGCGTCGCCAGCCGCGCCAGCACTTCAGGGATGCGCAGCGGCTTGACGACATAGTCGACCCCGCCGCTGGCGAAGCCGCGCAGGATCTGGTCGGTCTCCGACAGGCCGGTCATGAACAGCACCGGCACATGCGACCAGGGCGGCACAGCCTTGATCTGGCGGCAAAGCGCAAAGCCGTCGATGCCGGGCATCACCGCGTCCAGCAGCACAGCGTCCGGCACCGCCACCTCGAACCGGGCCGTCGCTTCCACAGCGTCGCGTGCCACAAGCACGGTGTAGCCCTCGCCGGCCAACGCGTCGCACAGCATCCGCAAGGTGTCGATGGCATCGTCGACCACCAGGATCACGATCGGGGCCGGCGGCGCTGTGGCTGTGGCAAAGCCGTTTTCAATCCCGCAGTTCATGGTCTGCCTCCTGCAGGTCATCGGCCATGGCCTGGAAGTCGAACTGGTCGGCGCTGGTTTGCAGCCGCTGCAGCGCCGCCAGATGCACCGGAAACTCGACCCGCGCT